>JAQCGX010000072.1 GCA_027619975.1 Nitrospinota bacterium | reverse complement strand
GCCTTTCCAGCCTGTCCGCACGGGCTAGAAAGCCCGTGCCACCGATATAAGAAATCTTGTGCAATGTTCGATTTCCCGTAATAAACTAATTTTTAGAGGTGTCCTGTAAGTGGTTTAAGTTTCCATTGGCTCCGCTTCTTAGTCTGCAGCTAATTGTCGCTTCCAATCTTTAAAACATTCAGGACAAAAAGTTTTCTTGTTATCGACATTGGCTCTTTCCTTAAGGTATATGTCGGGATACGTCCATTTCCCCTCTCCAGGTTCTGCATCGGTGTCATCCTGAATTTTTCTGCAAATGGTGCACATGGTCAGGATAGTTTCATAGAGGGTCACCTTTTTTTGCAACTCCAGCTTTTCAAAGCAATTTTTAATTCTGAGGAAAAGCTCGGATCGGTCATAGGGCTTGAACAGATAGTCAGAGGCCCCCAACCGCAGAGCCTGAACGGCGGAATCGAGGGAGCCATAAGCGGTCAGCATCATCACCATTATTTCAGGTTTCATCTTTTTTGCTTCTTGCATCACCTCAATCCCATTCATCCCCTCCATATTTAAATCTGTGATGATCAGGTCATAGTGAGACGTCTCTAGTTTTTCTAGGGCTTCTTTCCCGGAGCCAGCCGAGTCTACAGCATAGCCCTCTTCTTTCAGGTCAAGGCTCATTACCATTCGAATGCTTTCCTCGTCATCGACATGCAGTATATGGTAGTGACTCATTTCTTTTCTCCATTAATGGGCAGGGTGACGGTGAAGGTCGTTCCCTGACCCTGCTTACTTTTCACTCTGATATTTCCGCTATGGGATTTAATAATGCCGTGGCTCACAGATAACCCCAGTCCCGAGCCTTGGTTAGGCCCCTTGGTGGTGAAGAACGGCTCGAAAATGGAATTGATTTTTTCAGGGTCTATACCAGATCCTGTATCTTTAATATTTATCTCAACGGTTTCATTAAGTCTTGCTGTGGAGAGGGTTATTTCCCCACCTTTCTCGGAGATGGCATCCCCGGCATTTTGTATCAGATTCAGCATCACCTGTTTGAGCTGATCGGAAATCCCTTCCAGTCTGGGAACATCAGGGGAATAAAATTTTTCAACTTTGATATTCTTTTTTCTTAGATCATTACCCTTTAACAATAAAATTTCATTGATCAGTTCGTGTATTTCAAGAGACTCTTTGTGGCCAAGTGTGGGGCGATGGGAATCCGCAAGCTTTTTGACAAGATTCGCCATTCGGGTGCTTTCTATTAAGTGTCATTTAGTATGGGATGGAGATAAATGCGGGAAAAGCCGGGAAAAAGTGGTGGAAAGTGGGATATCTAAAGGAGTTATTGGGAAAGGGAAAGTTTTTTTATCCCAAACTAAATGCGCGGTTATACTTTCCTTGATTCCCACGGTTAGGAGTTCCTTGTAGTCATCCTTCATGGGAACCCTTTCGCGGATCTGCTCCAGGGCACTGCGGACACCGGTCAGGGGATTATTGAATTCGTGCGCAAAACTTGCCGACAATTTTCCGGCGGCGTTCAGTTTTTCGGAATGAAGCAACTGCTGATGCGTTTTCAGCAACTCCTCTTCCGCAAGTTTCCGCTCGGTGATGTCCTGTATGATGGCAACGAAGATAGGCGGGTTTTCTTGTTCCATCAACTGCATGCGGACTTCCACCGGGTATTTCGTTTTGTCCTTGCGTATGTGTTCCGTTTTGTAAATGAGGAGGGATTTTTCCTTTCGTCGAAGCGGCTCGATCATCGCCTCGAACTCCTCCCTGGAGTAGGGCTTGATATCATAAGCCGTCATTTGAGACAATTCCTCAAGAGAATACCCAAGGTTTTTTCGGGCTCCCGCATTCACCTGGGTGAACTTCAGAGTGGTTGCATCGAAAACAAGGATTTCGTTGATCGATTCATCCAGAATCCGGCCCAAACGGGTTGTCAACGCTTCTTCCCGCTTGCGCTCGGTGAGATCGCGGGCGGTCCCGATGAACATCAGTTTTCCACCCACCCGCATCTCGGAAACTCCGAGATCCATGGGGAATGTTGAACCGTTTTTGCGTCTGCCGACGACTTCTCGCCCGATATTGATGATTTTTGCCTGGCCGGTTTTGATGTAGCGGGTTAAATAAGCGTCGTGTTCACTGTGGTAGGGTTCGGGCATCAGCATCTTGATATTCTGACCGAAGGTCTCAGAAGGCGTATAACCGAATATTTTTTCTGCCGCTGGGTTGAAACTCTGAATGATTCCCCGCTCGTCTATCGTGATAATAGCGTCTATGGCGTTGTCCAGAATTGCCCGCAGATGAACTTCTTTCTCCCTTATTATTCGGGCGTGTTTTTCTAGTTCCATTAAATGGGCATGGTTTTTTTCTGTCTCTTTCAAGGCCTGGTTGTGGGCTGTTTCGACTTGAAAGTTCCGATGACGCAATACCAGCGCAACAAAAAGGGACAGACCTAGTGTCCCGTGCGGTTAGTCATTTAGTCTAATTAGAGGATGCTTTATAATGGTTTTATGTCACGAACCATTGCAGAGTTTACAACGTCGAACAAAGAAAAAAGTTTACT
>JAQCGX010000071.1 GCA_027619975.1 Nitrospinota bacterium | reverse complement strand
CCCACTAAAACAAAACCATCTCCTTAAATTGACGATTAGGAGCATTTAGTCAATTTTTAGAGGTGCCCTCTAAAGAGAATGGAAGTAAACCCTAAAGATGTGCGGTTTACCGACCTTGCAAAAGTGTGCGTTCACTATTTCGGAAAACCACGCCACAAAGGCACAAGCCACCATGTTTATAAAACGCCGTGGCTGGGTGACCCTCGCGTAAATATCCAAAAGAGTAAGGACGGCAAGGCCAAAGTTTACCAGGTGAAACAAGTATTGACCGCAATTCGTAAACAGGAGGATCAGGACAATGGTTAACTACGAACATTATACTTACCGCGTCACATGGTCAGAAGAGGACGGGGAACACGTTGCTCTTTGCGCTGAATTTCCCAGCCTCTCTTACCTGGCAAAGACGCCGGCAAAAGCGCTTCAAAATATTATGAAGCTGGTAAAAGAGGCTGTCGAAGACATGGAAGCCAACGGCGAATCGGTTCCGACACCACTTGCCGAGAAAGAATATAGTGGGAAATTCATGATACGCATCCCACCAGAACAGCACAAAAACCTTGCGATGAAAGCCGCCGAAATGGGCATTAGCCTCAACCGCTATGTTTCAAGCATCCTATTGTAAACGGACCCATTACCTATTAAGAATTCGGGAAATTCTTGAAATTGAGAAACCGATGTGTAAATGCAAATGTCACTGATCGCACATAATCAAAAATATGCCTTTATAAGGGGTTGAGGGGATTTCTAACACTACGAACCCATGACTTCGGTAGCATCCAGTCCCGCCAGGGTCAAATCCGCTTCCACCATCACTCGCACCAGCTCTTTAAAGGATGTTTTGCGAACCCAGCCTAGTTTTTCCTCGGCTTTTTTAGGGTCTCCGAGCAGAGTCTCCACTTCCGCCGGGCGGAAATAGGCGGGATCGACTTCCACCAGAGTGCGCCCGGTTGCAGGGTCGATTCCCTTCTCATCGACACCGGAACCCTGCCACTCGATTTTCATTCCACAAAGGCCGAAAGCCTCTTCGATAAACTCACGGACATCGTGTTGTTCCCCTGTTGCCAGAACATAGTCTTCCGGGGTTTCCTGTTGCAGCATCAGCCACATGCCTTCGACATAATCCCTGGCATGGCCCCAGTCCCGTTTGGCATTCAAGTTGCCGAGGTATAGTTTTTCCTGAGTTCCTTTAAGGATATTGGCTAGGGTCAGCGTGATCTTGCGGGTCACAAAGTTTTCTCCCCGCCGCGGAGATTCGTGGTTGAACAGGATGCCGCTGCAAGCGAACATATTGTAAGCTTCCCGGTAATTGACGGTGATCCAGTGCGCATACAGCTTGGCGGCGCCATAAGGACTCCGGGGATAGAACGGGGTGGTTTCACTTTGCGGGGTTTCGGCGACTTTGCCAAACATTTCACTGGTGGATGCCTGATAGAAACGGCATTTTTTTTCTAATCCTAAAGACCGGATGGCGTCAAGAATTCGCAGTGTCCCCAGGGCATCGGCCTGACCCGTGTATTCGGGGGTTTCAAAACTGACGGCGACATGGCTTTGGGCGGCGAGGTTATAAATTTCATCAGGCTCTATTTTGGCGACAAGACGGTTCAAGCTGGGGGCATCGGTCATATCTCCATAGTGGAGATGGATTTTATTTTGCGGCAGATGATGATCCTTGTGAAGATGTTCGATTCTTCCCCGGTTGAAACTGCTGGACCGTCGAACCAGGCCGTGTACCTCGTATTTTTTTTCGAGAAGCAATTCCGCAAGGTAGGAACCATCCTGACCGGTGATGCCGGTGATAAAAGCTTTTTTCAATTTTTTATCCCTGTCAAAAGGTTTGTATTTCTTTGGATCAAAATCACTACAATGCCATCAATGGGTTGAACCGCTTGCAAGACACATTTTCAACGCTTCTTCCCAATGAGGCATTTCAATTTTCAGAACCCGCTCAATCCTTTTGTTGGAAAGCACCGAATACTGCGGTCGTTTTGCCGGTGTCGGGTATTCCGATGAGGGAATGGATATCAATTTCGAAGCTGGTAGATTGTTTTTTGAATGCTCCAGAATGGCCTTGGCAAATCCATGCCAACTGGTTTCGCCCCGGCAGGATAAATGATAAATACCGCTGACCGGTTCAATTTTTTCCACAAGTTTCCCCGAGGGATGATTGAGAAAGGGTAGCAGGGTTTGTTTCGTCGCTTGAGCGATGGTGCGGGACCAGGTGGGGGAGCTCACTTGGTCATTGACGATTCGAAGTTCCTTATTCTCGTTCGCCAGTTTAAGAATAGTGCGCATGAAATTTTTCCCTCTGGAGCCATACACGCCGCTGGTTCGCAGGATAAAATGAGGGATTCCTACCTTCACGATTGCCTGCTCTCCGGCCAATTTGGTTTGACCGTAAACGTTTTGAGGATTGCAGATATCATCCTCCAGATAAGCTCCGCTGGTTTTTTCGCCGTCGAAAACGTAATCCGTCGAATAATGGATCATGGCGGACCCGATTTTTTTTGCCTCTTCCGCGAGAATCCCCGGCGCGATGCCATTGATGGACATGGCCAGATCCGGTTCGGTCTCGGCCTTATCCACGGCGGTATAAGCGGCGGCATTGATGATAAGGTCGGGTTGCACTTGTTGAACAAAATGGCGAACTCTGTCCGGCTTGCAAAGATCAAGATCCTCGCTGTCTGGTGCGACTATCTCGCCAAGTTCTGCCAGTTCCCGGTGAAGTTCCCAGCCGATCTGGCCATTTTTTCCAATTAGCAAAATACGCATTTAAAGAGATTAAAGTCAGGTTATCGAATTTGATTTAAGAAGGGCATCGGTGTCAAGATTTTCCGCGCTGGGCCAGGGAAAGTAAATATTGCCCATAGCCGTTCTTGTTAAGGGGTTCCGCCAGTTTTTCCAGGTCGGTTGCCGAAATCAACCCCAGGTTGTAGGCGATTTCCTCCGGGCAGGAAATTTTGAGACCTTGACGATTTTCGATGGTCTCAATGAAGTTGGCGGCGGCCAGCAGGGAATCGTGCGACCCGGTATCCAGCCAGGCATAGCCGCGTCCCATTTTTTCCAGGGTCAACTGGCTCTTTTCCAGATAGGCCTTGTTGACATCGGTGATTTCCAGTTCGCCCCGAGCCGAGGGTTTCAAGCTGGCGGCGATATCCACAACGGAGTTATCGTAAAAATACAATCCGGTAATGGCATAGTTGGACTTTGGCTGTTTGGGTTTTTCT
>JAQCGX010000070.1 GCA_027619975.1 Nitrospinota bacterium | reverse complement strand
CCTGGCTGGGATGGTGTCCTCTGGGGGCCCAGTACCTTTTGGTGGGAGAAAATCCCGATAATTCGCCACAACCCTGAGACCCCTTTAAAAATGAGACCTTTGCATAAGTACAGTTATCCTCGTTGACGTTGGGAGAGTATAAATCCCCCCAGCCCCCTTCGCGGAAGGGGGAGTAGCGGGTTCCCCCTTTTTTAAAGGGGGTTAGGGGGATTTTCTTGAGGACTCTTTTATACCAAATACCAACGGCATCGACTTATAGTCATCTTCCTCCCCCCCTTTTTTTTACGGGAAGCTCTCGCTCAAAAGCGGAGGGGATTAAATTTTGGGGCATCTCCACTTTTCAGCCCTCCCGGGGAAAACACGAACGCAGGCCATCCTCCAGTTTGCGGGGTCGAAAATTCAACAAGGGGATTTCAGGATTTTCTGGAGAGGATTTGTCGCACAAAAGCCGCGGAATTTGATCTCGAACCAGTGTTTGAATATTGAGCCCATTCAGAAGGAAGATCATCCCCCGCAACAAAGGAATGGGAACAAAAAATTTCCCAACGGAAACCCCAAAATAATCTGCCAACCGGTCGATCAACGCAGTAAAGGCTAAATCGTCGGGTCCCGCCAAGACATAAGTCTGACCCTCAACGTCCGTTCCAAAAACAGCTTCCACGGTGGCTGAAACAACATCATCAATGAAAACCGGACTCAGCAGGTAGCGTCCGTTTCCAATCACCGGAACCACAGGAAATTTCCGTACCCAGGAAATCAGCTGGTTGATCCCCTCCTTTCCCCCGGTCCCATAGACTTCTCTCGGGCGCAGAATCAGCCAGGACAATTCGGATTGCTGCACCGCCTGCTCCGCCGCCAGTTTGCTTGCGGAATAGGCACCGCCATCGGGATGGGCGGCTCCGGAACTCATGAAAATAAAACGCTGGACTTTATTATGGCGACACGCTTCGAGAAGGTTTCTAGTTCCTTCGGCATTCACTGCAAAATAATCTGTTTCACGCGGGCTATGGGTCAATGCCGCAAGATGCAGCACCGTATCGATTCCATCTGTCGCCGCGACCAGGGAATCGAGATCTGCCAATTCCCCTTTCATCGCTTCACATGCGGGAAACTCCACCGGAGTCCGGTGCGCCAGAGTGCGGATATTTACCTTTTCACGCACCAGCAAAGCCGGAATCAGACGTTGTCCCAAACTTCCCGATGCGCCGGTGATCAGAAGATTCATCACTATTGCTTTGCCGGTTTTATTTTTTATAACTGCGGAAGAATTCCAAGACCCGGTACCAGACAAGGTTGGCTAAAAATTCCAAAATAGATAACGGTTTCACAAAAGAAGGGCGGGAATCGATGCTGTGAAAGACCGTCTCGATCTCGCCCGTTTTCAACCGCAGGCCCCGGGACTGGATCATGATCTCGGCATCGATGAACCATCCGTCCGACTGTAAATCCATGCTTGCGTAGGCATCTCTAGTCATCACCTTGGGTTTGGAATTGATGTCCCGGCTGTTCAAGCCCGGAAAAAGAAACTGAAAAAGTGCATTGTAAACGGTAGAAATGACTCGGCGGTAGGAGCCGTCATCGCGCTTAACGCGGTAAGTTTTTGCAAGATCGAGATTATCTGCCTGGAGCTTTTTGTACACGCGGATGACATCCTCCGCCGGCATCTGGCCATCCCCATCGATGACGGCCAGGACTTTACCCGAAGCGGCACTCAAACCGCTCTTCATGTCCCAGCCCATCATCCCCTTTTTCACCTCGGTAACAGCGTGAATCCTGGCATCCTGCTTTGCCAGGCCCTTCACCACCTCGGGAGTCCGGTCGCCGGAGTTATCCATATAATTGCCGACCAGAATCAACTCCCAATACGGCTCATTCGCTTCCAGACACGATATCAGCGAATCCACAAAGGTGGAAATTGTATCTGCACTCCGATAAGCGAGGACCACGACGGAAAGATTGGGGATTTCAGTGCTCAAACGACGGCCTTGATAAAGGTGATGGGTTAATTTTCCGATACATCTGCAAAGATCCGGGGAAATAATAACATAGGGACTCGCTGTGGAGTATAATTCAAAAAATTTAGCAGAATTTATTCCTCCCTCAACCCTGAACCCACCCGCTATGGCGCTTGCCATCAAAACATTTTTAAACAAGCATCCGGGTCTGCTTTTCCTGCTTCCCTATTCCGTCCTGTTGATTTTTTTGGGCCTTGGAGACGGCGCCCTGCAGGTGGATGAAGGCGGCGATACCTTTATCAGCACAACGATTCTAAAGTATGGGGTCCCCATGCACTCCGATGGGGTCAATGCCACCATGCTTTTTGCGGATATCTACGACGGGCTTTTTATCTACCGCACCTGGATTCCCTATTATTTGCAAGCCTTTTCTCTATCCCTCTTCGGCAACACAACCTTGGCCGCTCGTCTGCCTTTTGCTTTTATTGGATTGATTTCCGTCATCGCTCTTTATTTTCTTGCCCTGAGGTTAACTGGCAATAAATTGACCGCCTTTTTATCCGCCTTATTTTTAGCCTCATCGGTGCCGACCCTGCTCTATTTCAGGACCGCAAGGTATGTAGGATTTTCCATTTTACTCACTATTTTACTGATCTATTTTTATCTCCATATTTTTGAAGACAGGAAATGGAAAACAACCCCGTTTATAATCGTAGCCATCCTTTTTTTCCATTCGATGTATGTCGCATTTGCCGGGATCATCCTGGGCATTTTGATCCATTTTTTACTGCACCGGGAAACAATCCGCCCTGAAAACGCGCGGCTGGTTCCGCGATGCGCCATTATCATCGCCTGTTTCACCCTGCCCTGGTTAGTCTCTATCGCACCTGTTTTTTCCCACATCGCTCAATCCTACGTGGACCGCAGTGACCTGGTGGACAATTCCTTCGCAGGATGGATAAAGCACTTTGTGGGTTATTTATTTCAACTCAATAACTATATTTTCCCGTTCATTTTGTTTCCATTTTTATTTCTGAAATCTCTAAAACCCTTCAAACTGCAAATACAACTTCTTTTAATCTGCACACTGGCCCTTCTGATTGCCTCCTCGCCTCACCCCATTCCTCTCCAACAATACGTGGCAGGGGTTTTTCCTCTGTTTTATATCTTACTGGCGATGGTACTGGTGCAAGGTTTTGGCACCGGAAAACGACTGTGGCTACCGGCTCTGTTGACAGGAATCCTGATCTGCACAAATATTCTTCACACCGGCCCCCTGCTTCCCATTAAAAAATATCTTCAAAACCGAGAAGGCAGCTTCGGCAAAAGC
>JAQCGX010000069.1 GCA_027619975.1 Nitrospinota bacterium | reverse complement strand
GTTTTCTTAAATTAACAGTAAACTTGAAATTAACATTTTAAGGTCCCAAAAATAGTTTTTCAGCAACCTGTTAGGAATTGATTGCCATGTTTAAAAACGGCGGCGGTTCAGTAAAAAATTTCTCTTGAGTCAAGAGAGTGATGTGTCAACGTGTTTTTCGATGATTTGACTGTAGGTTTCCAGGAACCGTTTGGCGATGGTTTCCCAGGAGTATTCGCTCTTGGCGAGCCTTCTGCCGTTCAAAGCCAATTGGTTTCTGAGTTCCTGATCGTTCATGAGAAGCAGGGTTTTTTCTGCAATGGCTTCTGGGTTTTTTTGTGGAATCAGCAATCCCGTTTCTCTGTTGCAGACAATATCTTTCACTCCTCCGACATCAGACGCGATGACGG
Source organism: Nitrospinota bacterium (assembly GCA_027619975.1). Classification (NCBI taxonomy): domain Bacteria; kingdom Pseudomonadati; phylum Nitrospinota; species Nitrospinota bacterium. The sequence continues at coordinate 3,247 of JAQCGX010000069.1, read as the reverse complement.
CGGTTTCCGACGCCATGGCTTCCAGAAAAACGACTCCCTGACCTTCAGTATCGCCGCTGTCCGTCACTATTGAGGGGCCAATGAAGATATCGGCGGTTGCGAAGTATTCCGCTAACTCCTCTCCCTCTTTGCTTCCTACGAACAGCACAGCGTTTTCCAAACCCAATTGCCGGACGCATTGTTTCAATGCGTGCTCCTGAGGACCAAAGCCGATGATGACCAATTTTACCAGAGGTCTTTTGTTGAGAATTTCGGGCATCGCCTGAATGAGATATTTAAAACCTTTTTTCTCCGCGAACCGCCCCACTGCCAGAAGAAATATATCCTGAATATTTAAATCGTCTTTAATTTTCGGGTTGAATTTTCCGGGATGAAAGAGCTCGGTATCGACTCCCATCGGCAGGATTTCAATGCGTGTATCGGCGCGAATGTTGCGCACTGCCTGTCCGGTGGGCTGGCTGTTGACGGTGCATGTTTTTGCCCGCTTCAGAGCATAGCTGCTACAGCGCCGGATGAACGAATTTTTGCGGAACGAGTAAACGTCGCCGCCGTGCGCTGTCAACAGATAGGGAACTTTAGAAAAAGAGGTCAGAAGGGCAACGAAGAAGCCTTGTGGAATCACCCAGTGGCAGTGGATGAAATTGATGTCATGCTTCCGCACAGTTCGCCAGATGGCAAGGCATTGTGCCGCGAAAAAAAAAGGCAGTTGCAGACGGGCCAGCCATTTGGTCTTGAGTTTGGGAAGGATGCCGCCCTCATAACAAAGCGTCTGCAAGCGTTTCGGAAAAAAATAAGGGAACCGCAGAATTTTAACGCCTTCGATTTCCTCCTCCATTTTGGCGCCAGGGGCGTGCGGAGCCAGAACCCACAGGCTCACTTTTTTAGCCAGTTGTTTGCTGAGATCAAAAACAAACCGGGGCTCGGTATCGTTTTCCCAGCGCGGGAAGGTGGTGGCCACAACCAGAACCTGTAGACTTTTCAGATTGCTGTTTGCATCTGTATGCTGTTCGGGGAGTTGGGTTGCGGCGACATCAGGCATTGTGTTCAGTCCTTAGATTCGAGTTCGCCTTTTTTTATTCTCACCTGGATGTCCTCTAAAAGCTGGCGGTTGACGGATATGAGTTCCGCCGCGATGCCCATCATGATGATCTGAAAACCGACGATCAATAAAATTGCCGACAGAATGAGGGATTGAATATGGCCTTCGGTGCGCCCTTGAATGAAAAAAAACAGATAACGGCATCCGATCGCGAACCCGGTGATAAAAGTGGCTCCCCCTGCTATCGTGAACACCTTCAAGGGTTTGTACATGGAATAGACCTTGATGATGGTGATCAGCGTGCGTTGCAGATAAGTGCGGATATTCGGGAACAGACGGGAGTCGCGGGTTTGTTTATTTGTCCGTACAGGAACATGGGCTATTGCCAGGTTTTTTTTGCCAGCGCTGATGATGGTTTCCACCGTGTAGGTGAAATCCGAAATCACGTTGAGTTGCAGGGCCGCTTCCTTGGAGTAGGCGCGGAAGCCGCTGGTGGCGTCTGGTACCTGAGTTCCCGACAGTTGCCGCACCACCCAGCTGCCGAATTTCTGCAAGAGAATTTTCAAGGGAGAAAAATGGCGGATGGTTTCCACCTGGCGGTTGCCGATGACGAGATCGGCTTTGCCTTCCAGAATAGGGCGGATCAGCTCTGGAATGTCTGCGGCGCAATACTGATTGTCGGCATCGGTATTGACGATGATGTCCGCGCCCAGTTTCAAGGCATGGTTAATCCCGTAGATAAAGGCCTTGGCCAACCCCTTGTTGTTGGTCAGTTGCAGGATATGATCGACCCCCTGTTGACGCGCCACTTCCACCGTCTTGTCGGTGCTGCCATCGTCGATGATCAAGGTTTCAATGACGTCGATTCCCTCTATTTCCCTGGGCAAATCGTTCAGGGTGGCGGGCAGGGTTTCTTCTTCGTTCAAGCAGGGAATTTGAATTATCAGTTTCACGGTGGAAAAATCAGGTTACAGGTTTGAAGAAGGACGGCCCATGCGCTGGTAGATGATCACCCTTTCGCTGGATTCGGGGGATCGGAACTGATGTATTTGTATTTCGTAGGAATTGTTGATCCGAATTGCAGGTGCGTCCAAAACAATTTCCCGGTAAGGATTGGACTCGATGAGGGTCTGCAATTGGCGCTTAACGGGGTTCGTCGCGTCTAAATTTCTTTGGTCTCCCCTGAGAACGATCCAGTCCGGCGGACTTTTCAAATTCAATGCGTTGCCCTTTATCAGTTTCATGCCCGTATAAAAAGCCAGAGACTCCGATTCATTGTCAATATAGCATGTTTGGCTGGAGTTCCCATGAGTTTTGAAAAATTCCAAAATTTTATCCAGAGGACCCCGGTAAGGATGGGAAATCTGATACAAGTGTTGGTAAAAAACCGAGGATAACTGGACTTCTCTCATGAAAGTAAGAGAAGCATATTGTAAATAAGGGCTTGTGCCGAAGCTGCCTTCTCGGTTTTGAAGATATTTTTTAATGGGAAGCAGGGGGCCGGTGTGAAGAATATTTGTGCAGATCAGGATTCCGGCGAGGAGTGCCGGGGGCCAAAATCCTTTCCTGAAACCCATCGTCACGATCATTGCCAGGAGAATATAAAACAGCGGGAAAACTCCCGCCACATATTGATGAAGAGGAATGGCATGCGTGGAGGACACAACGAGATGAGTGGTTATGCAGATGGTTAAGAGCTGAATCTGCAACTTGTAAGGATGCAGGTTTTTTAAAAATAATAAAGGCAGGAAAATAAAAGGGAAAATGTAATTGTTTGTCTGAAATAAATAGCCTGAAAAATGTTTGAAATAGCCTGAAAAAGAAGTGTCCACCAGGTCGCTCGTGGAAACGTAAAATTGTGATATATGTGAGAACACAGGAAAAATAGCTATCAACCAGGGAAGCGTGAAACCGGCGATGATGATGGCGCATCGCGGAACCCGGCTGGTGTTTTCAGGCCGGATTTTTTTTCGATTCAGCAGAAAATGAATCAGAATGCCAAGGGCGATGCCGACAAACGCCACATACATGGAATGAAAAAACAGGATGGCTACAATTATAAATGGGGTTGTTTTCCACTTTTTGTCTGCAAATATTTGCAGGTAAAAATAAATCAGAAAAATAGTGAGTAAAATGGAGAATCCTACATACCTTGCGGTCCTGAAATAGAGCAGGGTCGGCACCGATGAGGCTAAAAATAAGGCGGAT
>JAQCGX010000068.1 GCA_027619975.1 Nitrospinota bacterium | reverse complement strand
TCAGGTTCCCCAGGAGGTGATTGCCAAGGATCCCTGCTGGCTCCAACTGACTTTGGTGAGTTCACGACATAGAGTTAATCAGACCGTTTGCCCTCAGCTGGCTTCAGGGCAAATGATCATTCCGGTGGATGATCTTTTTCGCGATACGCCAATTCCTTCCGATGAGGTCATTAAATCCATCACCTGGAATATTAACTTTGCAGGTCATGAGAACTCCAAAAAACGACCTTTGATCCTTGCTATGTCAACGGCTCTGGGGGGCACAGATATTAGTAACTTTCGGAGTGAGCTAATAAAGCATTCCGTGCTCGAATGGCATGACCAAAAGATTTTCCCAACTTCTTTGGCTGGTAAGCCTGCCATCGACCTTTTGTCAGGTCGTAATTTCGTCAACCTTGGGCATTTATCTATAAAAGATACCTCCGATGCCTATCTGGATTTGAAATTCTCTGAACACCCTCATCTTGATGTCCAGACCGTTGTTCTGGAAAAATCCGATCCTATTTCTCCAAAAATATGGGCTTCCTTAATAGAAACCGATCAAAATGATACTCCTCCCTTTAGGTCATCGTTATCAAAGCTTTTCACCCCCCTTTCGATCTTTGCCCTAATCTGGTGGGGATGGAAACGAAACTGGCACAAGCACCTATGGAAATGGCAAAATAAACGGGACATCCTTAATTGGTCAAAGGTAAGGACCCTTTGCCAGAGATTTTCCACAATGATCTCAAAAAAGGGGTTTTTATTAAATCGGGCGGTCGGTCTTATAATTTTAGGACCGGGGTTGTTGGCGGCAGGATGGTTTTGGGAACAGGGTGCTGGGAAATTTGGTCTTGGAGCCATTATTGGGCTTTTCATAGGCGTCCTCTGGCATGAGTGGCGTTGGTGGTTTTCAGTTCAGCCGAAGACACTCTCGCAAACGAATGAAACCGATGCCCCCACAACAGTCTCGACCTCCGAACAACAAGAGAAAAACGGGGCTCTTTTAAAAAATTGGATGTTTGGAAGAAACCAAGAGCTTCCACCGTTCCTTTACATGGTAGCTGTGCTTGCGCTGAGTTATGTAAGTTTCAATTTGGGTCATGGAAATGATTTAATCCTCGAATTTCTTCCCCCATTCTTATTGATTTACTTCTACATCCCCTGGTTGCCGTGGTTTTTTAAAGGAAAAATTCGTTTTTGGATCACAACAGCAACCGGGCTTTACCTAATGGGGGTATTCGGGCTATTAATAAAATGGCGCGGTGGCTCCGATTTCTTCTTTAGCTTTGCCGCTATCTCGGCAGTCCTTGTTTGGCGCAATATGACTCCCTATCTGCGGCCAAAGATGGAGTCTCGCTGGCCAAGTCTTGTAGATAAAGTCTACGGGGGGCCTGGAACCTACTACATTGCCGGTTTTCTTGTGACCCTCGTGATGGCCGCCTTTTTCCTGATTGTCAAACTGGGGCCCGTAGCAGAACAAATCGCAGTGGTCGGATATTTTATGCTTGTGGTCGGAGTCGCTCTCGAGGCTTGGGCCCTAAGAAAGAAACCGGCGGGAGACGAAAGTTACGATTCGTCTAAGGTGGTAGAGAAAGAGGCCACGCGTGCGTAGATTTTTGCGCAATAATCTGCTTATTCTAATTCTGTTGAATTCCAGTAATATTTTCAATTATCTGTTTCAACTGATTGCGGGAAGGAGCCTGACCACTGGCGACTACGGAACTTTCAATGCTTTAAACTCTTTAGCGGTGATTCTTTCGGCACCCGTGGCGGTGCTTCCTCTGGTATTTTCCCGTTACACCGTCAAACTGGAAGCGAAAGGCCTTGGGCAGATCAAGAGCCTTCTCGTAGAAGGTTTTCGCTGGTTGGTTTTCATTGCGGGCGCACTGTTCCTCATCGGATTTGCCGCCATTCCCTGGGTGCAAGATTTTCTGCATCTGGAAGCAAAGATTCCCATCGTTATCATGCTGGTTCAATTGACCCTGTCCCTGATATTTCCTGTTTTGTTAGGGGTGATCCAGGGACTGCACCGCTTTACCGCTTTTGGAATTTGTGGCAGCAGTATTTCTCTCGTTCGGTTGTTATCGGGTTTGCTTTTCGTCTTTGCTCTGGGATGGGGGGTTAATGGAGCCCTGCTTTCAGGCACCATCGGCACGTTTTTCGCCATGGGAATCGGGTTGTGGGCCGTGCGGGATATAATAAAAGTCCCTGCTGCCCCCCTGCCTCATGACCTTTTCTCTGAGATGAGAAAGTATTCGTTTCCGGTTTTTCTTTCCACCACCCTAGTCATGGCCCTTGGAAACCTCGATATTGTTTTAGTGAAACATTACTGCTTGCCGGAAGAGGCGGGACTGTATTCAATAGCCGCCATTTTAGGCAGAATCGCCTTGTTCCTCCCCGGTGTTCTCATCATAGTGCTTTTCCCAGAAGCCGCAAAAGCCCAAGCCACAGGAAACGAGGATTCCCGAATCCTATGGGTCAGCCTTGGGTTGACGGCCCTTCTTGGAGGAAGCTTCGCATTGGTCTGTACACTTTGGCCAGAACAAATCATCACTCTTCTCTTTGGCGCAAAATACCAGACTGGGGCCGAATTGCTAAAAATCATCAGTCTTGCGATGGCAATGCTTGCGATAGCGAACGTGATATTTACCTATTGCATGGCTCGGTCCGAGTTTAAATTTCTTTGGCCCCTAGCTATCGGAGTGGCAATGATGTTACTTCTTATTTTTAATTTCCACGACTCAGCCCTCACCATCGCCAAAATGGTTTTATATTCCATAGCAATGATTCTCGCCGGGACGCTTATCTGGTATTTTTCTCGATCCCGCCGCCTCATCTCCTCTCCATGAGTCTGGCCCGCCCCATAGTTACTCAATGGCTGGCAACCGTTTTCGTTGCCGGTTTTTCCATGGGGATGACTTTTTTCTTGGCGAGGCTATTCGGCCCTGAAATCTTCGGAAAATACAGTTACATCATCACCCTGGCCGCCCTTTTCGCCATTCTTCAAGATGGTGGATTTCGCACCTTGTTATTCAGAGAGTTTACATCTCCTTCTCTAGCCATTAAACCCGACCAACTGTTTCCTGTCGCGCTTGGGCATTTGCTGGTGCTAACAGCCGTGGGAACAGTCATCGTCCTCGTATTTCCATTTGCGGACAAGGTATCCTTGCTCCTCGCCATAGCGGCATTTGGATTGGGGACGGCGACCAATTTCATTTCATCGGTTTTAAAGGGCAAGGGAGATTTCAACCGGGAGGCCTGGTGGCGGGTCACCGTTCGCTCCCTGACGGGTGTGGGGATTTTGGGTTTTATCCTTCTTGTTTCCCTCCAACTGGAATGGATTTTTGCCGGATGGATTACCGGATTTCTGGTTTCGTTAATTTTCCAACGCGCGTACCCTCTCAAAAACGTGCTCATCGTCAAACCCAACCCGCAAATCTACCGCTCTCTGGCCGCTTTATTGACCATTGATGTTGCCACCCTGATTTACTTCAAAATCGATATCGTGATGCTCAGGCATATGGACGGAACCTTGCATCAGGTCGGTTTCTATGCCGCCGCCTCCAGAATTCTGGAGGGAGTTCTATTTATTCTCTTTCCCTTCGCCAATGTTTTTTTTCGCGAACTTCGCCTGCATGCCAACGATCCCAAAAAATTTCTACAGCTGACCAACAAGCTGGTATTTTATGCCGGTATCGTTACTCTTTTTATCGTTCCGCTGGGGATGCTTTTTGGTAATAACATTATTCTTTTGTGTTTTGGTTCGAGCTATCAACAAGGGGCCGGACTATTATACTGGCTGTTTATTTCCTTATTTTTCATGATC
>JAQCGX010000067.1 GCA_027619975.1 Nitrospinota bacterium | reverse complement strand
TCTATTTTCTGTGAAAACTAATTTTTAGAGATGCCCATAAGATGAAATAAAGGATTGGCATGATCTGTTGTTCCTGAGGGTGATTGTCCAACTCACTCGTAAAGCTTACCCTTTGAAGAATAGCTCATAGAGTGTTTTGAAGCCAAACGTTTTATAGACCGATGATTGAACCTGCATTTCAATTTAACTTATAAATTTCAATCTAATCATCCTATCTTCCCCCCAGCCAGCCCTATCTTGAACCATTATTAAGCTATCAAAATCTGAAAAACTTTGACCTTCAGGTTTAATCAAAAGAGGACCGGACATTGCGAAATACTCTGAGAAACGATATAATCCTAGAATGAAGACGCTTGCCAATATCTATAAGAAGCCCTTTTTTGCCTGTGTGTTCTGCGTGATTTATACTGCGGTTTCTTTTGGCATCGCCCTGTTCGATTTTTAAAGGTTGATGCTTCTCGTCCCGCTGTGGGAATCGTGTGAACTCTAATGGATCAAATTACTTTTGTACTTCTGGGCCTTTTCTCCCTGATTATATACATGAGCACCGCCATTTTCTTCTGGGCTGTCTTTAAAGAAAACTGCTCTGCCTATAACAATTCTTTCATGGGTGAAAATAATGCTGAAAAGGCTTTTGGACGCTCCCCTTACCCGCTCAACCCAAATTTCAGGGAGTATCTCCGCACAAATTGGAAGCCTCTCGCCTTATCTGGACTGGTAACTCTTGGAGTTTTTGTTTTTTTTATAACTCATAGTTGTGATTACGCATGAACCCGCCGATCCGCTGTCGCCTCTGATTTTAACGCAATAAACTGGATAAAAACCTGGGATAATCTATTGAACGCAAAAATTATACTCTCACTTCTTGGCATCGCAGGGGTCTTGTATCTCGCATGGCCGATCATCAAGTTGGTCATCATGGGGTACTTCTATCGCTTTATTATCGAATACGGGTTCTATATGCTTCTTCTTTTGGCAGGTGGCGGTTACTATTTCTGGAGGCGGCTTAAAAGCGCAAAAATTTCGTAGGAGATGAAGTGGCTCATGAAAAAAAACACCCCAGGAACCCATCGGTTCCTGAGGCAATTTTAACTCGGGAATTTGTATAAATTATTTCTTGTGTCGGCCCCAGACAATTTCTGAATCGGGAACATCGACACCCGTATTACCCTTATAAACTCCCGAGGAGGTTGGAGCCGAAGAATGTGTTTCGGCGGGTGCAGATTCACTCACGGACGAAAACAAACGGTTTTTCGTCTGCTTATCCAATTGCCCCGAAGCTAAAAGCCCTTCGCTTTCTTGAAATTTCATGACTCCACTTTTAGTTTTTGCCCCCCAGATACCATCTACTGGCCCCGGGTCAAAACCTTTTTCAGCTAAAGTTTCCTGAGCCCTTCTCACCATGTCATTGGCAAACACGGAAGAAATTCCCACTTGCAGAGCTAAAGCGAAAAATAATATTGAAACTGCAAATCGATAACCTGGCGAACCCCACATCTTAACTGATTTCATTTCTCCTCCTTAAAGTGAGTGCCCCCTGTCTCTCTTTCGAGATCCGGTTGCCTGAAGTAAACCTGCCACCCCACAACAATTTTCAGGAAAACATAAATGATTTAATCATATCCTTGTCAGGAAATACAAGGGGAATGCCAACCGGTATTTTTGAACTTTCAAAGGCAAATAGAGTGAATGGAAAAAGTTGTCTTGGACTATTCATGACACCTGTCATCCACACCTTTTAACCCCTCAAGCCCAGGTTTCTCAACACCATGTAGTATGAGTCGGAAGGGGAACTGTTGGGACAATGCTGTAGCGGAAAGTTTTTTCCACAGCTTGAAGGTGGAGTTGATTCACGGAAAACTTTACGCAACTCGCCAGGAGGCGAAGACGGCGATTTTTGAATACATAGAAGTGTTCTATAATCGGCAACGTCGTCATTCACACTTGGGCTATCTCAGCCCGGTAGATTTTGAGAAGCAAAATGCGGCTTAACTTCGTATCCACATATTCCGGGCAAGATCAGAGACTATCATAAGCCCTTCGTATGAAGATAGAAAAGCGATGCAAAGAATTCCCTTAAAATCACCCAAACTTATTTTTTTGCTCGCTATAACCGCGCATTTAGTTTGGGAAAAAGTTGCAGTTAGTTTGGGATGAAAAGCGCGGAACGGGTTTTGCTGGGTATGAGAATTGCTTCAGGAAGAATTTGGCTAGTAAATTTATCGGATTAAATGCGATTTTCCCCTAAATTAAATGCAAGTTATAATTCATTTGCTACCAGATTATTTAATCAGGGTATTAACATTCGGAACGTTCAGCAATTATTAGGTCATCAGAATATTACGACAACCAGTATCTACAGATACCAATCCAAAAATGTTGTCTGAGATTTGCGAGAATTTGAAGATATGATTAATTACCATTGGTCACGGTAAGGAAATGTGGACCTTGCCATTCGGTGTTGAAGCCAAATCCATCCAGTTGCAAGATTGCGGCGTACTTTGAAATAATTTGTAAAAGCCCTGATTCCTCGGTACTTCTGAAGACTCTCGCTAAGCACGATAGGATCACCTGCCTCATATACCCTTTTTAGGGGATTTTTTTGTGTAACTATTGATGTTAATTTATTGCTTAATGCTCCACTAAACAATTAAAAAATTTCTCTTGGACAGATAGGATATTTGAAAGGGAAAACCTCGCCTGTCTTTACTTGAGAGACGGCATTGTTAGATTTAATGTCTAAATGTTTTATGTCTATCTAGTGGAAATATCAGGAAAAATCGTAGGGGAATAGGTGCGTGCTGGTTTCTGTTCATCGCTCAACCGCGAATTATTTATTAAGTGAGGTGGCTGTGGGGAAAGAATATAGTGGGCCTGAAAAAGCGGCTCTTGTGATCATGTCTCTGGGTGCGGGTGAAGCCGCTAAAATTATGAAGAACCTGGATGAAAAGGAAATCCAGTTGATCGCGAACTATATGTCTTCTCTGGATTCAGTGGATATGCACACCATGAACAGAATTACGCAAGAGTTTTACCATGAGATTCAAGTAAATGAAGGGAGACCGAGGGTCGATGGAAAGCAGTTTCTGCAAAAAACCATGTTGAGGGCTTTTGGTTCAAAAAAAACGGACAGAATTCTAGAGAATATTAATTTTCAGCCGGAAGAGTTGGGCGGAGGGCTGGAGATGGTCCGTAAAATGGAGCCCAAAACCATCGCGGCTTATCTTCTCGATGAACACCCGCAGACGGCGGCAATTATACTGGCTCATCTGGACTTGAATCTGGCGGCAAAAACCATTTCCGAATTGCCTGAAAGAGTTCGTATGGATATTGTCCGCCGTCTTTCGGAGATTGGCCGAGTCTCGCCCGCAGCGTTACGTGACCTGGACCATGCGTTGCACCAAAAACTAAGCGTTTCGGTAGGATTTAAAGGGAGTGACCTGGGTGGTTTTAAAGTCGCGGCAAGTGTCTTGAGCGGTCTTGAACGGGGAATGGAAGCCGATATCTTGAACTCAATAGATGAAATTGACCCCGATACGGCCAATAAAATACGTCATTTTAGATTCACCTATGAGGATATTCTAAAAATTGACGACCAGCATATCCAGATGATACTGGCGGAAAATAATCAAGAGGACTTGATACTTTCGCTAAAAACAGCCAGTCAAGCTATGAAAGAAAAATGGTTTAGAAATATGTCGGAACGTGCGGCATTAATGTTGAAAGAAGATTTAGAATCCCTTGGACCCACTAAAATTTCCGAAGTGGAGAGAGCTCAGCTAATATAAGCCTGTCCCAGATTGAGCATTGCTTCCCAGTATTCAGGATCGATTTCCAGAGTCTTGTTG
>JAQCGX010000066.1 GCA_027619975.1 Nitrospinota bacterium | reverse complement strand
TTAAATTAACAGTAAACTTGAAATTAACATTTTAAGGTCCCAAAAATAGTTTTTCAGCAACCTGCTAGTACCATCCAGGGACTCAATTATTTTGAGATCCATTTTATAAATTTTATGTTCAGGAGGTTCCATCCAAAACGATTAGAGGTCGGCAAATATTAATTTTAATTTTTTCTGGAAAGTTTCAGCAGGGAAGCTGAAGCTGGGAAATTGAGTATTCCTACTATCAAGGAGGATAAAGTTCATGCCAATTAGAATCTTTAACAATATTCCCTCGCTTAATGCTCAAAGGATTTTGGGCATTAACAATGATCGTTTGGCAACATCGGTAGAACGGATTGCTTCAGGAATTCGTATCAACCGAGGCGCCGACGATGCCGCGGGTCTCGCCATATCAGAAGCGCTGCGCTCTGACATTCGGGCTCTGCGTCAAGCCATAAGAAATGCCAATGATGGCATATCCCTCATCAATGTTACCGAAGGCGCACTGAACGAGCAATCCGGTATCCTCATTCGGCTCCGGGAACTTTCTTCTCAAGCCGCAACGGGAACCGTTGGTTCTAATGAACGTCAAACCATTCAATTGGAGTTTGACGCGCTTCGCAACGAGATCGACCGGATTGCGGCCACCACGGAATTCAATGGACAAAAACTGGTCGATGGTTCTCTCGCATCCGCCGTTTCCAGCACCAACCACATTCTGATCCAGGTGGGAATCGACTCCACCGTCAACAGCCGGATCAACTTGAATGCGGAAGTGGATTTACAGGCAATCACCTCTTCCAGCCTGGGCATTGCCAACCTATCCGTAACCACCGCCGGTGCGGCGCTCACCGCTCTCGAAACGTTTAACACGTCGATCTCCACCGTCACGCAAGGGCGAGGTAAGGTGGGTGCGGTGCAGAACCGGTTGGTTCGTACCATCGCCAACCTATCCATCACCGTCGAAAACCTTTCTGCTGCTGAATCCGCTATCCGGGATGCAGATATCGCAGAAGAAGTTGCATTCCTGACCCGAAATCAAATTCTGGTGCAGGCGGCGACCGCCATGGTGGGACAGGCTAACCTGATACCTCAGGCCGTGTTACAGCTACTTCAGTAAACTAAACAAATGAGCTCAGCATGGAAGCTGATCTTTTATGGGACATGAAACAGAACCACACCTTTTCAGGGAGGAAAAGAAATGTCATTGCAAATTTTTAGTAATTTATCTTCACTCAACGCTCAGAGGTCACTAGAGTCAAGCCGGTCTCAGTTGGGAACCTCAATTGCCCGCATTGCCTCAGGCATCCGCATCAACAATAGTTCAGATGATGCTGCCGGACTGGCTATATCGGAGGGACTAAATTCCGATATTCAAACTTTAAAACAAGGCGCCAGAAACCTTAACGACGGCTTGGCATTGATCAACACAATCGACGGCGCTTTGAACGAACAGGCCGGTATCCTCATTCGATTGCGAGAACTGGCAGCTCAATCCGCAACCGGAACCATTGGGGATACAGAGCGTAAAACCATCCAGTTGGAATTCGAAGCACTCACTAAAGAACTGGATCGGATTGCGAACACCACAGAGTTCAATGGTCAAAAACTCATCGATGGTTCCCTTGCAGCAGGGTCTGCAGAATCGATTGTCCTTCAAATCGGGCTCGACTCCTCTACAGAGAGTCGAATTAATATCAACGAGTCCTTAAATGTAACCGCAGCCACCAGCCAAGCCTTCGGACTCGACACTGAGTCCATTGATACCGAGGCGACAACACTGAATGCCATTGGAACCTTGACCGATGCTATTGACACCCTCAATCAAATAAGAGGCCGGGTGGGAGCGAACCAAAACCAGCTGACTCGTGCAAAAAACAATTTGAATGTATCCATCGAAGGCTTGACTACCGCCTTGACGACCATTCGAGACGCCGATCTTGCGGAAGAACTCGCCAGCCTGACAAAAAATCAGATCCTGGTTCAGTCGGGAGCGGCCATGGTGGGTCAGGCCAACCTGACGCCGCAGTCGGCTTTGACCCTGCTTCAGCCGTAACGCCGCAGTCGGCTTTGACTTTTCTTCAGTAATATCCGAGTAAAAAAGGAAGCCAAAAATTATTATTAATATTTTTTGTTAGCAACATTCTTCAAATGCATTCCCGCCTCTTGGCGGGAATGTTTTTTTGCGTCTGAACATTTCAGAATAAATAATACAGCGTGGTATGAAAAAATTAACTGTGGGCATCATCGGTTGCGGAAGAATCGGCAGTCTTCTCGAAGAGGACCCTCTCCGCGGAAAACCCTGCACCCATGCTGGAGGCTTTAATTCGCTTGCCTCTGTAAAACTGATCGCCGGATGCGATGTCGATCTGCCACGGCTCAAACAATTCGGTAAGCGTTGGGGCATTGACCGCCTGTACACTGATTACCAGGAAATGCTCCGGCAGGAAAACCTGGATATTGTCTGCATCGCCACCTGGACTCCCCTTCACGGAAGCATGGTGATCGAAGCCGCCCGTTCTGGCGTTAAAGGAATATATTGTGAAAAGCCTTTGAGCGTTGACCTGGCGGAAGCCCGGAAGATGGTAAAGATTTGCGAGAAAAAAGGAATTCCACTTATTATCAACCACGAACGGCGTTGGGATTTTTACTATCAAAAAGCCAGAGACATCATCCGATCGGGAAAAATAGGAGAAGTACGAACCATCATTGGCAATGCGCTGAGTTGGAAACCATCAAAACTCCCCCGCGAATCGTACGGAGGAGGTCCTCTTTTCCACGATGGAACTCACTTGACGGACCTGTTTTTATTTTTTGGCGGTCCCATGGATTGGGTGTCCGGTCACGAGGTGCGGCCTCACGGGAAAAAATACATCGAGGAAACCGCCTCCGCCATGATCCGTTTTAAAAGTGGCGCCCTGGGCTTTATCGAGGGAGGCGGCGCTAGAAACTATTTCAATTTTGAATTGGATATCCAGGGTTCAAAAGGCCGACTCCTCATTGGCAATGATGGAAGAGAACTCTATCTGACTCAGAAAAGTAAACGCTTTACCGGGTTCCAGGAATTGCAATCGACGGTTTTTCCAGAACCCAAAAGTCTCCAGAGTCCCTTCACGGGCGGCGCCAAAGATATGGTCCGTTGTATTCGCACCGGGCAGGACAGCGTCTCCAGCGGACGAGACGGGCTGAACGCTTTGGAGGTCATCTTTGCCATTTATCAATCTGCCCAGTTGAACGGGAAACGGGTTAAAATGAGATGAACCCTAAAAACCACGCATCCTTAATCTTGAGCCTGGTATTAGTCCTGGTTCTCAGCACAATGGCAAAAATATACTTGAACTCCAATAGTGAGTTTAATTTGGCGGAGGAATTTGTCTCAAAGAATAATTTCGAGGATGCTGTCACCCATTATGAGCGGTCGATTCAATGGCATGTTCCCGTAATGGATTTGCAGAACCGCGCCGCGGAGGGGTTATGGAAAGTCGCCCAGAAATTTGAAGCGGAAAAAGATTTTGAAAGCGCCCTCAATGCCTACCGCCTGCTTCGCGGAGCCTTTTATTCGGTCCGCAGTTTTTACACCCCCGGTAAAATCTGGATTCTGCGGTGCAATGAAAAAATTGCGGTCCTGATGACCAGAGAACCGGCAACATCAGAATCTGAAAAATCCAAATCTTATGAGGAAAGACTGGCTGAAAACTGGAAACTGCTTGCCGAAGAAAAACCTCCAAAAACTTTATGGGCCATGATGGCCGTTTTCGGATTTTTGGGGTGGATCGCCTGTACAGTTTTTTTTATCATGCACGCCATAAAAAAAACAGGAGAAATTCAAACGCGGCCCGCTCTTATCTGGGGTATCGGCTTTGTGTTGTTTTACAGCTTGTGGGTTGCAGGGTTGTTTTACACATGACCCGGCCTGTACAAGAATCATTAAATGATCCCCGCCCCAAGGGGCGGGGTATTTAAAGGGCACCTCTAAAAATTGACTAAATGCTCCTAATCGTCAATTTAAGGAGATGGTTTTGTTTTAGTGGGACAGGCTTTCCAGCCTGTCCGCACGGGCTAGAAAGCCCATGCCACTGATA
>JAQCGX010000065.1 GCA_027619975.1 Nitrospinota bacterium | reverse complement strand
CCCGAGCATCCCGACTTTTTCATCCATGAGATGCATGGAACCTCCCAAGCCTTTTACGCAACCGGTGCTTTTGCCGTAAAGTTCTGCAATCATGGCATCCAAATTTCCACCTTTAGCCAGATAGTGACTGTGACAGCGGTGGTTGCTGAAAACGATGTCTTCATTTGTGAGACACATCGAAACCCCAACCGCAACCGCTTCCTGCCCAATGGAAAGGTGGACGGGACAACGCATCTCCTGATTCTTGTATTCGGATGCGATCGCTTCCTCGGTCTTACGGACCTTAATCAAATAAGTATAGGCTTTTTCCGCCCATTGATGATTGATCATATGAAATTTACATGCTCCGGGGGATGAGTCAAATCCCACAAATATCGATTTGCAGAATCCATGCGGCAGTTTTTGCGGCAATCTTTTATGTTGAGTTCGTTCTCGACAAATTCAATATTGCGTCGACGCTTCTCTCCTTCCCAAATTTCCTGAAAGGAATGCTCATTAATGTTTCCGTAGCAGAATCGCTCATCCAGAAGATAGGCACTGCACCCATACAGGGAACCGTCCGCCATAATGTATCCCCAAAAATAAGGCGTGGCGCTGCATTTGTCGTAATAATGATCTTTTTCAAAGAGCTTGTTTAAAGTGTTTTCACGGAAGACCACAGAAAACTGGCCATCGTTTAACGCTGCCAGATCCTCTTTAAGGTACTTCGATTCTGAATAGTCGACTCCCTCATAAGTCCGGGTGATACTGGAATTGTGTTGGGAGTAGGGTTTGATCACCAAATAATCACAACCCACGGTTTTCATGGTTTTGGCGAGAAGCAATGCTTCCTTTTCGTTTTCCGGCAACAGCACCATTTGAGACCCAAGAGTGCAATCCCAGTTTTTTTGATTGCGGATTTTCACGGCGGTTTCTAGATTAGACAGAACCTTGTGAAAATCTTCGGGTTTGGTCTGGTGGATTTGGGCGTAGGTCTCCGGCGTTCCTGCATTGATACTGGTTTTGATCCAGGTGATCGAACTCATTGCTTCCAATGCCCAGGCCTGGGTCAAAGCTACAGCATTTGTGGTGATCGAAATATCAATCCCGGAGTCTTTGGTGTGGCGAATGATTTCCGGCAACTTTTTGTGTAAAAGTGGCTCGCCCTCGCCAGCGTACATGATGCTTTTGACTCCCAGACGGCCCATTTCCGACAAACGGCTTTTTAATATGTCAGGGTCCAGAAACACGGTTTGGTAGCCAATGTAATCGACTGCGCAAAAAGTACATCTGTGATTGCACGCCCCGGCTGGGGAGATTTCCAGATAAATCGGGTAAACCTCTTTTCGCTCCAGCCAATCGTTCACTCGGGACAGGTGATAATTGAGTTTGTGGCTGTCTATACCGAATACATCGGCCATGCTCATTCTCCGATGGGTGGACCGGGTGATGGAAATACTAATCGATCGGGATGAGAATTTTATGAAATCACAACGGATAACTATTCTCAGTCCTAATGAACTTTAAATCCCTATCCTTGAAGGGCTAGAGATTGCAGATGCTTTTGTACACTTTAATTTAATTAATCAGTATTTTAAAGCCCTGTTTGAAGATATTCGACAAAAGGACAAAAACCATAAGAGTTTTCTTATTCAATTGTCCAGAAAACGCAGGAAAATTGCTCTCTATATAAAGGCAAATGAACCTTTAATATTAGGATTCGTTAAATCTTAGCTACTTCAGGAGTGAATGAATGAAGGCGAGAAGGTCCGCCTTTTCCACGGAATTTTTATTGCCGACGATCTGCACCGCCAGTGCCCCTACGGCGTTGCCAATAAACGAAACCATATCCAGCGGCAAACCCCTGGCAAAACAGGGAGCCGTGTAAGCGAAAAAAGCGTCACCGGCACCCACCGTATCGATCACCTTGGTGGAGAAAATCGGCGTCCGGTTGATTGCGTTATCGCTATTTATGCCGATGGAGCCTCTCTTGCCTTGCGTCACCATGAGATACTTGGTGTTGATCTTTTTCCGCATTTGACGGGCAACGGATTCGATATCTTCGAACTTTTCCTGGGCGGCTAGCCGGATTTCCGGCTCATCCAGGCAGACGTAATGAGGGTTCCGGTATTTGGTGATTAAATTGTAGCCCGCATTTGCAGCGTTGGTCTGTGTGTTGATTGCCAGCACCTTTGAAATGTTCTCGATGCAGTTATAAATCCGGTTACTGATGAAACCATGACCAAAATCCGAAACCAACACGACATCGAATTCGGGGATGATGTTTTCCATGTATCGAATAATTTCGTTTTCCATTTCGTTGCTTACGAAACGGTCGTTAATATAATTGATCTCAAATAGCTTTTGATTAAGGTATTGATGCACGTACCGCTTCTTGACAATGGTCGGGGCATCGTCTCTTAGGAAGAACTGGGTCTTAACATTAGGCTTCATGTTTTTCGCAATAAAATCTTCCCTGGAGTTTTCTTTCCCCAGAAGAGAAATCAGTGTGACTTCATCGCAGATTCCGGCCACATGATTGGCGATAGCAAAGGCCCCGCCTGCAAAAACCTCATGGTCCAGGTATTGATTCACCACAAGGTTGGTTTTTGCTGATTTTCCAAGGGGCTGGCAGTAGTGATATTCGTCTATAATGCCATCTCCGATGACCAGTACTTTAAGATCCTTCAGCGCTTTCAGGTTTTCGGCGATTTCGTCAAAGCCATATTTATGGGAAAACGACTTTAAAAATTCCTTAGTTCCTTCCGGGTAAAAGGACAGTAGTTCTTTGATGATTTGGGATGAACTGAAAGAAAATCCATCCGTCTCGAAGACTTTGCTCTTGCCGAAGTAAAATTCTCTTTCCTCCTCGAAGATCCTCTCATGAATTTTTTGGTCGCGTTCTTTATGAGCCTGACCTTTGGCAAACACATCAGGCTTGATCCTACTGACACATTCAAAGGGGGTCTCATCGTCTACCAGGCAGACAAAGTCGACCAGGCCCAGGGCCGCAACATTTTCCATTCGCAATTGTTCATTAAAAATAGGTCGGCCTGGGCCTCGACGTATATCCCTATCCTTAATCACTGTTACGATGAGAATATCGCCCTGTTGTTTGGCGGATTGGAGGTGTTTGATGATCCCCGGATGGATCAAGTCGTATACGCCATGGCTCTGGACAATTTTTTTGCCTTCTTGTTTCAGGGATTGGACTTTGTCCAGCAACATATCCCAATGCAAGCATCTGTCTTTACCGAAATTTTTCATGGACGATCATTTAAAGTGTTCGTTCAAAAGTTTGGTGGAGGAAAAAACAATTTCGTGGGTGAAGCGCATCTCCGCCCCCACTTCCTTTACCACGTCGTATTCTTTTTGGATTTTTCCAGTTTTGTCCTCCAACTGCGCAAACTCTTGACCCTTTACATAATAGTGAGGTCGAAGAAGACGCAGAGTGTTTTCGGCAGTTGGATACTTGTTGATGGCGACAAAATCCACACACTCAAGCGCGGCGATGGATTCCGCCCTCAGTGTTTGGTTGAAAACGGGGCGTCCGGGCCCCTTGTCAACAAATTCATCGGGGGTGATCGTGACTATCAGCACATCGCCCATTTTTTTGCTGGCCTGAAAATATTTGATGTGGCCGGGGTGCATCAGGTCAAAACAACCGTGGCAGTACACGATTTTCTTGCCTTCTTCCCTAAGGGCATGACATTTTTTGGAAAGATCGTCAAGATCAAAAATTTTCATGTGGCTCGATGGCTTGATTTTGGAAAAGAACTATTCAACGGTTCTCTTCTATTTCGTTGATGATAGTCCAAAGAGCGGGAATGGAATCCGCATGTTGGGCTTGAATATAGTAGCTTTTACCCCCGTCGGCCACCGTTCGCACCAGCATGGTTTTCCAAGGCCGGTAATAATACCCCGTATTATCCTTGGAAGGTTCTTTTGAAAAGTCCGTTGGAAGGTCGTGAAGATCGCATACCAACGTTGTAAAGTGTCGGATCACTGATCCTTTCTGATGGGCTACGTTTCTAGCCATGCTGAGGGCTTTTAAATAAATTTCGGGAGCCATGACGGCGCTGCCAAAACTCATTACAACACCTTTTTCCAGGTTTTGAATCAGGGAGGTAAACTTTAGAAAATCGTTGTACGAAAGGGCTCCCGTTGCGGCGCCATCGCAGTTGGGATGCTCGTGAATGATATCATATCCGATCCCCACATGAACGGTTATTGGAATCTTCAGCTCATACCCTGCCGCAAAAAGACTGATATCTTTGTGCGGGTAGTCTCCCTCATGGATGGCTCGGCCGATGGCTTCCCCCATTCCGGTTTTAGGATCATCGGCATAGGCCTGGTTGATGATATCGTTTAATTTTCCTGTTTCCTGCCACAACCCGAATTCTCCGTTTTTAATATAGCGGGCGACACT
>JAQCGX010000064.1 GCA_027619975.1 Nitrospinota bacterium | reverse complement strand
ACATCGAAAACATCACGAACAGAATCAAACTGGCAGTCAAAATCTTGTCCAGTACTGGAAGCCAACGGTCGGTAGAATTCATTTTTGGATTAAGATCCTCAAAAACCCTTGCCAATGGAAAAGCGAGACATTAAAAGATAAAAAACATTTGGAAGAACGAACCGGGCTGAATTATACGGGCTTCCTTTTTTAGAGTAAACCTTTTCCCATCGGAAGATTACAATCAGCGACCCCGCCGCAAGCGGACGGGGTAATCGACAAGGATTTTCATTTAAAAGCCATAGCAAGGGGGGGGGAACACACTTGTGGGATTGAATGCACTCAACTTAATTTTCCCCAATAAGAAAAATCTTTAAACAGGCAATCCCCTGCACAATCTGTTAAAATCCTCCGTTTAAATCGCTCCTATATTTCATTGTTTGCAACCTTTCCCAGGCAATCTTGAAGTTTTCAGATTTTCACCGGTTCTCCAAGAGTTTCGATCTGAAGATGGAGATTCATGCGATACAAGAAGAAATGTAGATACATCTCCATTTTAAATAACTTGATAAAGAAAAAACTATGTTGAAAATTATTCCTGCTGTTGACATCAAAAATGGTAAATGCGTACGTTTGATTCAGGGCAAAGCCGATCAGGAAACCATCTATTCCGACGACCCGGTCGCCATGGCCTGCCATTGGGACGAAGAAGGAGCGAAGCTCATTCATGTGGTGGACCTCGATGGCGCTTTTGATGGAATCCCCAAAAACGCCGACCTGATCAAAAATATCATCTATAACAGTTCCGTGGACATTCAGGTCGGAGGCGGCATCCGTACTTTGGAGGCCATCGAAACTTATGTAAATGCCGGAGCCTACCGGGTGATCCTGGGCACCATCGCGCAAAGCGACCCACAATTTGTGGAGCAGGCCTGTAAACGGTTTCCCGGAAAGATCACCGTCGGCATCGACGCCAGAGACGGGTTCGTCGCCGTGAAAGGCTGGACCGAGGTATCTGACAAAAAGGCCACGGACCTTGCGAGGCAAATGGAACCACTGGGAGTCAACGGGTTCATTTTTACCGATATCAGCCGCGACGGCATGTTGCAAGGCCCCAATCTGGAAAGCATCCGCGAGTTTTCAGATGCCACGAAATTACCCGTAATCGCCTCTGGAGGGGTTGGAAGCCTCGACGATATTTCCAGCCTGATGGCGCTGGAAGCGCATGGGGTGAGCGGCGTCATTACCGGGAAAGCGCTTTATGACAAGAGCATCAACATACGCGATGCCTTGAAACTGGTGCAAAACCATGCTGGCTAAACGCATCATCCCCTGTCTGGATGTCAAAGATGGCCGGGTTGTTAAAGGCGTCAAATTCGTCAATCTGCGGGATGCTGGGGACCCGGTTGAAATCGCCGCCGCCTATGAACAGGAAGGCGCCGATGAGCTGACGTTTTTGGACATCACCGCATCGCACGAAAAACGGGACACGATTCTGGATGTGGTGGCCCGCACCGCGGATAAGGTTTTCATGCCATTGACGGTCGGCGGTGGCGTCCGCAAAATTGAAGATATCCGCAACCTCCTCAAAGCCGGGGCCGATAAAGTGGCCATCAATACCGCCGCCGTGCACACCCCCGAGTTCGTGGAGCAGGCGGCCAAACGGTTTGGCAGCCAATGCATTGTGGTGGCCATCGACGCGAAGCAGGCCGAACCGGGAAAACCTCCAACGTCCCCCTCGCTGGACTGGCGGGATCAGCACCCGGACTTATTCATCACAGAAAAAGCGGAACATCCCATTTGGGAAGTTTTCACTCATGGAGGACGCAACCCGACCGGAATCGATGCCGTTAAATGGGCAAAGCAGATGGAATCCTTTGGGGCGGGAGAAATCCTATTGACCAGCATGGACCGGGATGGGACCAAATCCGGGTACGACTTGCCGCTCAATCGAGCCGTTTCCGAAGCCGTTCACATTCCCGTGATCGCGTCCGGCGGCGCGGGAACTCTTGAGCACCTTTATGAGGGCATTGTCGAAGGCAAGGCGGATGCAGTCCTGGCCGCTTCCATTTTTCACTTCAAGGAATTCACCATCGGCGAAACCAAGCAATACTTGAAATCCAAGGGCATTCCCGTAAGAATCTAAATTAACTAAACTTATCCTTTAAAATAGACAACTTAGATGGGAAGTCTTTAGCTCACCCCGCTGTCTTGCAACTGGATGGATTTGGCTCCGGCGTCGAGAGTGGCTTCAACACCGAAAGGAAGGGTCCACATTTCCTTTCCGTGGCCAACGGGGAAATTGGTGACAATGGGGACGGATAATCCGTCAAAAATTTCCTTGTACATTTGTCTCAGCAACCCATTTGCGGATTTTTTTGGGAGGCAATTGACCATCTCTCCTAAAATGATGCCTTTAACGTCCTTAAATTTTCCAGCGGCTTGCAATTGCCAGAGCATGCCATCAATGCGGTAAGGCGCTTCATTAACATCCTCTAGCAACAGAATTTTGTTCCGGGTTTGCACTTCAAAGGGGGTTTTTAAGGAACGGCAAAGAAGCGTGAGGCATCCTCCGATAATCTCTCCCCTGGCGACACCGGGGTTGAGGGTGTGAGCTTTGGGTGAAATCATCATCTTGCCTTCAGGTTGCCCCGTCAGAAGGTCATGAAACTGTTTTTTCGATTTCCTCATCGCATAACGGCCAAAATTCCCGGCCACCATCGGTCCGTGAAAGCCGACCAGAGAACATTTTTGATATAAATAGAGCAGAAGCAGAGTGATGTCGCTGGCTCCTACAAAAATTTTCGGATTTTTTCGGATGACATTTGGTTTCAACCAGGGAAGCAGACGGTTGACTCCATATCCCCCACGAGCGCAAAAAATCGCCTTTACATCCTTATTTGCAAACATGGACATGAGGTCTAGAGCGCGTTCTTCATCCTTCCCAGCCAGATATCCCCTGCGGCTAAGCACGTGCTTGCCTAGAAGAGGTTCCAACTCCATTCGTCTCAGAGTCTTCAACCCCTTTTCCAAAAGGTCAGGGTCCACCGGACCGGCAGGAGCCACAACCCCCACAACATCTCCCTTTTTCAATCTTTCTGGTCTCACAATCTTTTTAGATTCACTCATTACAAAATCATTTCGAACGATTACAATAGGAAATCAGTGTTAACCCGTGAAGAGGAACTCCTGTGATTCACATGGTCGCGATCATTCAAGCCAGACTGGGCTCCACCCGTTTGCAGGGGAAAGTCCTGCGGCTGCTGTCTGGCAAACCGCTGATCGAGCATATCATCAAACGCATTCAAGCCGTAAGTGAAATTGACCGGATTGTGCTGGCCACTCCGTCAGAAAAATCCGAAGAACCCCTTGAGAAAATTGCGGCGCGGATGGGGGTCGAATGCGTTTCAGGCCCGGAAGAAGATGTTCTTGAACGCTTCATCCTGGCGGGAAACCTTTGTCAGGCGGAACATATCGTCCGCGTCTGTGGCGACAATCCCCTCGTTGACCCCACGCTCATGCGATCCCTTGTCCTGCAACATTCCAAGGAAAACGCAGATTATACTTTTTGCCCCGACCCCATTCCTCTGGGGACCGGCAGTGAAGTCGCCAAATTGTCCGCCCTCAAACAAATCGCGAAAAAAACCAGCCAGTCCGCTTACCGGGAGCATGTCACCACCTACTTCCATGACCACCCCGATGCGTTTCATCTGGAGAGAGTGCCCACCCCACCCTACCTTAAAGGCAAAAACTTTCGCCTGACCGTCGACACGGAAAAAGACTTCCAGCTCATCGATCAACTGTATCAAAAATTTTATTCTCCCTCCCAATCGCCTCTGAACCTCGAAGAGATCCTTAACTTTCTTACAGCCAATCCAAAGTTAGCCTCCCATAATGCGGATGTGGTGCAAAAAAACTGGCGAGAAGATCTAACATAAAGAGTCGTTATGTATAGATGACTTTGCTTTTTGGAATCACCAATCCCTTTTTTTAATGGACCCTTCTCAAAGCTAAAGCTGATTTTCTGAAGACATCCTAAAATATTCTGATTTACATTAAAGTTCTAAAACAATCTACCGATAAGCAGATTAAGTTGAGGACTGTTTGCTTTTTCAATGGGTTATGGTGACCCTATGAACTGATTAAACGGTCAACAACCGAAATAGCTTTAGCTTTTTAAGTGGAAACTGAGAATTGCCACTCTAAACAAAGACCTCGGGGGCACGCAGTAAATGGTTTCAAAAGAGTCTAAATAGTTTAGTTTTAAACGTTTCCAACTCATGGTGGAGGATTAGGGAAATGCCTGTACGAGTCTTCAACAACATAGCTTCGCTCAACGCCCAGAGAATTCTGGGTAGCAACAACGACCGTCTTGCACAATCAGTAGAACGGATTGCGTCCGGTATCCGGATCAACCGTGGCGCCGATGATGCGGCGGGCCTCGCAATTTCAGAAGCCTTACGTTCTGATATCCGCGCGCTCAGACAGGGTATCCGAAATGCCAACGACGGTATTTCTCTTATCAACGTTACAGAAGGCGCCCTGAACGAACAATCGTCGATTCTTATCCGTCTCCGCGAGCTGTCTTCACAGGCCGCCACCGGAACCGTAGGGTCCACGGAACGCGCAACCATTCAGCTGGAATTCACAGCGCTTAGAAACGAAATCGACCGAATCGCGGCAACCACTGAGTTTAACGGTCAGAAACTGGTCGATGGTTCCCTGGCGTCTTCGGTAGCCGGTGACAATCAGATTCTGATTCAGATCGGCATCGACAGCACCTCAAACAGTAGTATCAACCTCAATACCGAGGTCAACCTCCAGGCTATCACCGCTTCCAGCCTGAGCATTGACAGTCTTTCCGTAACAACCGCAGGAGCCGCTTTGACCGCTTTGGATTCTATCAACAGCGCCATTGCCTTGGTGACGGCGGGACGGGGAGCTGTGGGCGCTGTACAAAACCGGCTGGTGCGAGCGATTTCAAATCAGTCCGTCGCCGTAGAAAACTTGCAAGCGGCAGAATCGTCTATTCGAGATGCGGACATCGCCGAGGAAGTTGCCACATTGACCCGGAATCAAATCCTGGTGCAAACGGCTACCGCCATGGTGGGCCAGGCCAACCTGATACCCCAATCGGTATTGCAGTTGCTGGGTTAATAATAGAGAGAACCTCTAATTGAGAGTTTGGGAAGCTGACATTGCCAACCCCTTTTATAGGGGTTGGCATTTAAGCTCAAAAATAATTCCTTAAGATCCTTAATATTCTAACCTTCTGCTGTTTTCTTAAACCTTAGGTACGGACAGGCCGACATCCTCGAAAATAATATCCGGGGAAATCTCCCGCTAATCAACAGCCCTGGCGGGAGGGTTTGCAAAGCAAAAAAGCGTCTCTTTTATAAGAGGCGCTTTTTTTATTGCACTGAAACGCCCATAAAACAGGAACTATTGGGCAATCAAAAAAAAGATAAAGGTTATTTTTTAAAAACCCGATACAAAACAATAGTTAGCAGGTTGATGAAAAAGAGAAAAATCCGTCAGCGAGTTAAGTTTTACAGGTTTTTGCTTTTAAGTGGCACAGCCTTTC
>JAQCGX010000063.1 GCA_027619975.1 Nitrospinota bacterium | reverse complement strand
GGTTATACGGAAGTGCGGAATTTAATTCCGCCTTTCCAGCCTGTCCGCACGGGCTAGAAAGCCCGTGCCACTGATTTAAGTAAATTTTGCACACTATTCTATTTAGAGTGCACTTTTATTATTTCTTCTTGGCCTCCTGCCAATACCGCTCCAACTCCTCCAGCGGCGTGTCCTTCAACGCCTTGCCCGTTCTGGCCACTTCCCGTTCGATATGATGAAACCGTTTGATGAACTTGTTATTGGTTTTGCGCAAGGCTTCCTCCGCGTCTATTTTTTTATGACGGGCGATGTTGACCAGGACGAATAAAATGTCGCCCAATTCCTCGGCAGTATGTTCATCTTTGCCTGACAAAACGGCTTCCTTGAATTCGGCGATTTCCTCATCCAGCTTGTCGAACACGGCGGTGATTTTATCCCAGTCGAACCCCTGTTTGGCGGCCTTTTTCTGAAGTTTTTGGGCTCTCAGCAAACCGGGAAGGGCTTTTGGAATGCCGTCCAGAATCGATTCGCGTTTGGAATGGTTGGCCTCGGTTTTTTTGATTTCTTCCCATTGGTCCACCACCTGATCGGGCGTGTCCAGTTTTCCATCTTTGAAAACGTGCGGGTGTCGGGTCACCATTTTTGTGCTGATGGATTCGATGACATCGCCGATGTCGAATTGTTTATTCTGTTCGGAAATCTTGGCGTGGAACAAAATCTGATATAAAAGATCGCCCAGTTCTCCTTTGATTTCTTCCGGGTCGCCTTCGTCGAGCGCTTCGAGAGTTTCATAGACCTCTTCCACCAGAAAGGGTTTGAGGGTGTCATGGGTCTGCATTTTGTCCCACGGACAGCCGTTTTCACTCATCAGCGTATCGACGATAGCGGTCAGTTTTTTAAAAGCGGCGCCAGGATCGTTCATTATTTCTCCATATGATTTAGGAATATTTGTATGTGAATTTTTACCCCTCATCCCAGCCTGTCACCCTGTGGGTGCTCCCCAGAGGGGAGAAGGAGTTTCCTCCTCTCCTCCACTGGAGGAGAGGATTGAGGTGAGGAGGGATTTTATCTTCTTTCATTTTTCAGATTGAGTTTTCGAGGCATCCCTAAGCCATGAACTCAAGGATCACCGAGTCCGCGAGGAAAAGCCCCTTGGGTGACAAAGCGATCCGGTTTTTATCTATAATAATAAGATTTTTTTCCAGAAGGGGAGGCACAACATCTTTAAAGGTTTTTTCGAACGAAGTTTGAAACCGTTCTTCAAATGGGGCAATGGCCATCCCTTTTAACAGTCGCAATCCCAGCATGAGGGTTTCTCCCATCGCCTGGCGCGGTTCGAGATTTTCCGAAAATTCGACGGCGGTTCCATTGCCTTCAATCTCCCGGATGTAGCGGGAGGGCAGGTTGCAGTTTTTAAAACGAGCGCCTTTGATGAAGGAAGAGGCACCGGCCCCCAGGCCTAAGGTTTCGCCATTATTCCAGTAGATCAGGTTGTGACGGGATTCTTTTCCCGGTTTGCAGAAATTGGATATTTCGTAATGCCGATACCCCGCATCCGTTAACGTTTGGATGGTTTTTTTATAAAACTCCAGTTGGAAGTCGTCCGGCAACATGACCAGTTTCCCCTTGGAGTGCAATTTGTGAAAGGCCGTTTCCGGTTCGATGGTCAAATTGTAAGTGGACAAGTGCTGGGGATTTTTGTCGAGAGCCTGTGATATATTGTCTTCCCACAATGACATTGTCTGGCCGGGCAGGGCGAACATCAAATCCAGCGAAAAATTGTCGAAGCCCGCTTCTTTGGCGCGGTCCACAGTCAAATGGATTTCATCGACGCTGTGTATCCGGTCCAGAAGTGCAAGCTCGTGCGCATGAAACGATTGCACCCCGATACTGATTCGGTTATAACCGGCAGACCGCATGCGTTGCAGGGGTTCTAAGGCAACGGTGGCCGGATTGGCCTCAAAAGTGACCTCGCAATCGGCGGAAACGTTGAAGTGACTGCGAATTTTCTTTAAAATATCCTCCAGCAGGTGAATCGGCAGGGTAGTGGGGGTGCCGCCGCCTAAGAAAATGGTGACGATTTCCTTTTTCCCTGCAGGGCCCTGGGCATAGTGCCGCATTTCCTTCAGCAGGGCCGCCACATAGGATTCCATTTCCTCGGTGTTGATATTATGGGAATTGAAATCACAATACCCGCATTTGTGCAGGCAGTAGGGAATGTGGATGTATAAGCCTAGAGAGTTCATGGTAAAATAAAACGATAATTGGACCTAACCTTGATAAAAGACCCCACGCTGCTTAAGATCACGTCATTATACGGGAAATGTTGTCCTCAGATACACCCTGAAACCTATGGAAACGCGATTGAAAGATAAAACTCCATTTAAATCCGGATACGCCAGCCTCATTGGCAAGCCCAATGTCGGCAAATCCACCTTATTGAACCAGTTGGTAACGCAAAAAATCGCGGCGATGTCTGCCAAACCGCAAACCACCCGCAACAAGATCACCGGCGTTGTCCACCTGCCCGGCGGTCAGATCATTCTGGTGGATACGCCGGGAATCCATAAGTCCACGACCAAGCTGAACCAGGTCATGGTGAAAGCCAGCTTCAGCACCTACAGGGATGTCGATCTGATCCTGTTGCTGATCGATGCGAGCAACGGCTTCAGTTCGGAAGACGAATATGTTCTGGAATCCATGCGTGGCGTGGAGACACCGAAAATTTTGATCATCAACAAGATCGATCTGCTCCCGAAACTTGAGCTGTTGGGGTTGATGAACCGCATGCATGAAATGTCCGTCTTTAAAGAAATCGTTCCCATCTCGGCGCTTAAAAAGGACGGATTGGACTTGCTGGCCGCGTTGATTCTCAAATATCTGCCGGAAGGGCCGCAATATTTCCCAGAAAGCATGATCACCGATTGTCCCGAAGAGTTTTTAATCTCCGAGATCATTCGGGAAAAAATAATTAATCAGACTCATTTTGAGGTTCCTTACGCCGTAGCGGTGGTGGTTGAGAGTGTGCGGGAAAACGAAAAGGGAGGGTTGTTCATCGAGGCAACCATTTATGCCGAAAGGGCTTCCCAGAAAAAAATATTGATTGGCGAAAAAGGTTCCATGTTGAAAAGTGTGGGAAGTCTGGCCCGAAAAGAAATTGAGAAACGTTTTGCCGCTAAAGTGTATCTAAATCTATTCGTAAAAATTAAAACGCATTGGCGTGATGACGATCGATATATAAGGGAATTTGGGTATTTTAATGATTAATTTGAAAACAGATGCAGATATCGAGATCATGCGGGAATCCTGTCATATGGCGGCGGAGGTGCTGGTGATGATCGAGCCCTATGTCAAACCGGGAGTGACGACGGACCGACTGAACGATATCTGTCACGAATACATCGTGTCGCGTGGAGCGATTCCTTCCCCCCTGAATTACAGAGGGTTCCCGAAAAGCATCTGCTCGTCGGTCAACGAAGAAATCTGTCATGGGATTCCATCCAACCGTAAATTGAGGAACGGAGATATCGTCAATTTGGATATCACCACCTATTTTAAGGAATTTCATGGCGATACCAGCCGGACTTTTTATGTCGGGTCGCCCCGAGCAAAAACCGAAAAACTGGTGGAAACTTGCCAGGAAGCTTTGCAACGGGGCATTCAGGCGGTGAAACTCGGAGGAAGAACAGGGGACATCGGCTACGCGATCCAGGAGTTTGTCGAGCCCCTTGGATACTCGGTGGTGCGCGAGTTTTGCGGTCATGGCATCGGCAAAAATTTTCATGAGGATCCTCAGATCCTGCATTATGGAAATCCGGGGGAGGGCGTGACAATAAAAAAGGGCATGGTTTTTACCATCGAACCCATGATCAATCAAGGAGGACCCGAGTTAAGGGTGCTGTCGGATAAATGGACAGCGGTCACCCAAGATGGTTCGCTTTCCGCTCAGTTCGAGCATACGCTTTACGTCGGTGAAAACGGCGTTGAAGTTCTCACCCGCCTCGATGGAAAAACGGTCTTCTAAAAATTTTAAAAACTTCTTTCCCACTAATTGATACGGGTTATCGATAACTTTCCAGCCTGAATTTCTGGGTCCGACTTCCCATTGAATTTTAGCCTTCTCCAGAAGGCAAACTATCCTTTCAATAAAATTAATTTTAAACTATTGATATCGATTTACATTCTATAGACCAATTGTAACTCTCGAAAAAATAAGTGCTTGCAAGAGTTTTAACTATTGCTAGAATGAGTTGAAAATGAATTGTTAATCATAGTTTTTAATGATGGATTTATAGACAAGGGGGGCATTATGCAGGGAGATAAAAGTGTGATCGAAGCGCTGAATGATGTTTTGATGGCGGAACTCACGGCGATCAATATTTATTATATTCATTACAAGATGCAGATGAACTGGGGTTATGAAAAATTAGCCCATCATGCCAGGGAAGAGTCGATGGGAGAGATGAAGCATGCCGATAAAATGATCGAACGCATATTGTATCTGGATGGGGTGCCTGATATGGCGAAGTATGACACCATCCTGGTCGGCGATACCTGCGAGGAGCAGTTAAAAAATCAATACACAATAGAGGTGAAGCACGTTGAGCGATTGCAAAAGCATATTGCCCTTTGTATCCAGAAAAATGACTTTGGCAGTAAGGAAATTCTGGACGGCATTCTGGAGGATACCGAGGAAAGTTGCGACTGGCTGGAAACTCAGTTCCAGCGCATCAAGGACATAGGCATTGCAAATTACCTTACCGAACACATGCACAGTTAAGAGGGCCGCTTCAATTTTCTGATGCAGCTATAAAAGAGCCAATAAGTGAAAAAATTAGGAGGGAAGATTTTTTTAATCTTCCCTCCTGTTTTTTTGGCATGAGGAACAATATCCGTAAATTTCCATCCGATGCTGATTCAATGTAAACCCATGCGACTGACAAATTTCCAACTGGTATTTTTCAATCAACGGGTGTTCAAATTCCACAATATTCCGGCACTGAAGACAAATCAAATGATCGTGGTGGCCCTGGCGATACAGCTTTTCAAATGACTTCTGACCTCTGCCGAGGACATTTTGTCGGGCCAAACCGCACTCCACAAAAAGATTCAGGGTCCGGTACACCGTTGCGATCCCGATGGATGAATCTATTTTCTGAATCTCAAGAAATAAATCATCTGCCTCAACATGCCCTTCGCTTTCCAGAAAGACTTCAAGAATCGTCTGCCGTTGGGGAGTGAAGCGAAGGTCACTTTCCCGAAGGTAACCCCTTAAAATTTCAAATTCATTAAACATAGAGATAGGAACGTATTAAAATTAAATTGATAATCATTCTTAATAAATATAGAAAAAAATCAATGGAAAAATAAAAAAACAGTCCAGCAGGGGAGGTGGAACTGGATATTATTAAGTTAAGTATTTGTTATTATAGGTATTAAATTTATTTTACAGATATGGTGAAAAATGAGTTGACTTGAAGAAAGACTGTGATTATATTGTATTGATAATCGTTATCAATTATTGATGATCGAGGCTCTTATGAAATACCTGACAGAATCAAAAGATATAAAAGTCTGCTCGGGGCCGGGGTGCAAGGCTTGGGCTTCTGAAAAAATTGCCAGGGAGCTGGAAGGTCTGGAATCTGAAGGCTACAGGGTTTGCCGGGTGGCTTGCATGCGAAAGTGCGGTGGAGGAGCAACTATCAAAGCAGCTTTTTCAAACGAGTTGATAAAAATGCGCAACCCGGAAGAGGTATTGCAGGTTTTATTTGCGGGAAACCCATCTCCGGCTTTTTCATGAAGGATTAATACGGCTTATATTTTTTTCTTTACTTATTGATAATGATAATCAATAATAAAATATAATGTTTGGGTGTTTCCATAGATAAATAAATGAGCGGGTTCTGGTTCATCAGAGTTTTATTATCGAATGAAAGTGAGGTTTTATGAGTATTGCCATTCTTGGCGGGTTGGATCGATTGAGAAAATCTTATGAGAGCAAAGGGAAGGACCTCGGCTACAGCATCAAAGTATTCAGTCAAAGGGTTCCAAACATGGGGCAACGATTGATCGGAGTAGACGGTATAGTCATTTTTACCGGCACCGTGGGTCATCATATGGTGGAGGACGCCAGGCGTGTGGCTCGCAAATATAATATTCCTATTAGCCGTACCAAATCCAGCAGTGTGTCCGCTTTTAAAAGATGCCTTGCCGATATCCCTCTTGCCGGGAGTTGAAAAATGAGTATTGCTGCAAAAAATATATTGGGCATCTCTAAAAATTAGTTTTCACAGAAAATAGACTCGTGTGCAAAATTTACTTAAATCAGTGGCACG
>JAQCGX010000062.1 GCA_027619975.1 Nitrospinota bacterium | reverse complement strand
AACAGGCTGGAAAGGCGGAATTAAATTCCGCACTTCCGTATAACCTTTAAGGGTAGGTCGCCTGTTCCACTAAAACAAAGCCATCTCCTTAAGTTGACGATTAGGAGCATTTAGTCAATTTTTAGAGATACCCTAAAAACGCCGGGCTTTAATTCAGCTGGACGGAAACGGCCTTGGAGACACCGCGTTCTTCCATGGTGATGCCGTAAAGCACATCGGCAAACGACATGGTCTTTTGATTGTGGGTGATGAGAATGAACTGGGTGTTGAGAGACATTTCTTTCAACATTTCCTGAAACCGGATGACGTTGGCTTCATCGAGGGGGGCATCCACTTCATCCAGGAGGCAAAAGGGACTGGGCCGAACTTTGAAGACCGCAAAAATCAAGGCGATGGCGGTCATCGATTTTTCCCCACCGGACATCAACGACAGATTCTGCATGCTTTTTCCCATCGGGTTGGCGGTGATTTCAATGCCGGACTCCAGTGGGTTGGCTGCGTCCGTCATGGAGAGTTCCGCTTTGCCGCCCTGGAACAGTTGCCCGAAGGTTTCCTTGAAATTGATGTTGACCTGCGCAAAGGTTTCGATGAAACGCTGTTTGGTGGTGCGGTTGATTTTTTCGATAGTGTTGTGCAGCATGGCAATGGATTCTTCCAAATCCTCCTGCTGTCTATTCAGGAAAATGTAGCGGTCATTGGTTTCCTGGAAATCCGATAATGCGGCGAGATTGACTTCGCCCATTTTGGCGACCTTATCCTTGAGGCTGCGAATCTGTTCATCGGCTTCTTTTTCATCGGTGTTCTCATCATAGGCCCGCATCATTTCGTCACGGGTGGCATTGAAATCGTCGTAGGCTTTTTCTTCCAGGTGAGCCGTCTGGATTTTTAGTTCCGATTGCCTGAGCTCGATTTTGGAAATGGACTCGGTGACTTCCTGAATTTGCCGGGAAAGGGTTTTGGCTTCCTTTTCCATGTGGTCCAGAGATTCTTCTTTCTCTGTCAGGGTTTCATCTTCGTGAATGACTTCTTCATTGAGTCGGTCTTTTTCACGAGCCTGTTCCAGAATTTGTTTTTCCAGCGACTTAATTTCCGCCTGCAATTCGGTTGTTTTGCTGGCGTCCAGTTGCCGGCTGCCTTCCAGGTTTTTGATCCGATGCCGATGGTTTTCCTGTTGCAGGTCGAGCCGTTTGATTTCAGTGAGGGTGTTTTCCCGTTTGCCGATCAGAGAGGCGATGCGAACCTTGACGGCGTTGATTTCTGCGGTCCGGGATTCCAGTTCATTCCGCTTTTGCTCCACTTCACGACGGAAGTTGGCGATGCTTTCTTCGAATTGTCCCTTTTCGCTTTCCTGGAGAGCCGCCTCTTCCTGAAGTTTTTCCTGCTGTTCGATCAACTCTTTAAGCTCGAGAGCAATACTGGATTTTTCTTTTTCAAGGGTGGAAAATCGTTGCGCCAGGCGTTCGACTTCTTTGGTCAATTGCTGTATGTCTTTTTGCCGGTTGTTGTTGGCCATCTCGATGTCGCGAACGGTTTTTTCGATCTGCTGCAATTGATCTTTCCGTTTTGATAATGTGTTTTTTAAGTCGTCGATATCTTTTTGGGCTTCCCGCATTTCACCCTGAAGCCCGGACACGGTCTCCGTGAGGGCCTCGATTTCGCGGTTGCGAGCGAGCAGTCCGGAAGAATTTTTCTCCATCGAGCCGCCAGTGACCATGCCCTGGGAATCGATCATCTCCCCATTCCGAGTGACCGCAATGCTGTTAAAATTTTCGTCTTCATGCATCTTGAAGGCCGTTTCGAGGTCTTGCACCATCACCACGTTGCCAAGCAGGGTTTCAACGATGGTGCGGTACTCGTCCTTGCATTCGATCATATCCAGGACTTTGCCGATAACGGCGGGGTTGCCGCTCAAATGCAGGGGAGGGTGAGGCGAGGATTTTGGCTCGAGGGGAATGAAAGAGCCACGTCCCGTCTGAGTTTCCTGCAAATAACGGATGGCTGCAAGGGTATCGGGATAAGACTCAACGATGATGCTCTGTAATTTTTCGCCCAATACGGCTTCTACCGCCGTCTCAAATTCGGCGGGAGTTTTCAGAACATCGACCAGAATTTCCCGGAGCCCCGGCAGTGGGTTGCCGTTGGTGTTGTCCGCCATGAGGGATTTTACCCCCTCCTGAAATCCTTCAAATTTGTTCCTGAGTTCTTTTAGCGAGGACAGCACGGAGGATTGCGTGAGTGTGTTCTCTTTCAGGGAAGAAAATGCATCCAGCTTGGTCTGCAGCTGGTCCTGGAGTTCGCTGTTTTCACGCGCCAGGGTCGTCTGCTGTTCTTTGAGCCGGGTGAACTCCTGCAGTTTTTCCTGATGTTCGGTTTCTGTTTGCTGGAGGGTTTCTTTGCTTTGGCTGGTTTGCGCCTCGGTCTCTTCGTGCTCGCGGTTCAGTTGCTCATTGCGGGATTGCAGATATTGTTTGCGGGTTTCCAGCGCGGTGAGGGCGTTCTTTTTCTGTGAAATGAGTTGAAAATTGGCGAGGATTTTCTTTTCTTCCTCGCGGACGTTTTTTTCCAGTTCCTGAACGGTGGATTTATCCTGCGCCAGTTCTTGATTACCCTGGTTGAGGATTTCTTCCTGCTCATTGATCTCATTGGAAACACTTGTCAAGTCCTGGCGCCGGGTTTCTGCCTGCGCGGCAAGATGTTTTATTTGCTCATTCATCCGTGCGGATTCTTCTTCCGCACTCTTGACATCGCGTTCGGCCTGAGCGCTCTGCGACTGCTTGAGTTCAATGCTGTGTTCATTTTTTCCGATTTGACTGGTGAGTTGATGCACCTGATCTTTCTTTTCACTCAGGGCCTCGGCCAACGCGTCGATATCAATATTCCATTGTGTGATTTGGTTTTCCAGATGCGAAAAGCGGGCCGATTGCTGGGCTTTCTGTTCGTTCTGGGCGCTGTAGACGGTTTCGATTTCTTTCAGCTCGCTTTGGAAGATGCTGTTTTTCCAGGAAAATAATTTGAGCGAGAGGTTTTTGATTTCAGACTGGTACTCTTTGTAGCGTTCGGCCTTTGCGGCTTGCCGTTTCAAGGATTCCGCCTGGCGCCTGAGTTCCTGGACGATATCGGAGATGCGTTCCAGGTTTTGACTCGAAGCGCCCAGTTTGCGGATGGCTTCATTGCGACGGTGCTTGAATTTCAGAATTCCTGCCGCCTCTTCAATGAGAATCCGCCGATCTTCCGGCTTGGAGGTGATGATGTCCTGAATATGGCCCTGCTCAATGACCGTCAGAACTTTCGGGCTGATGCCCATGTCCATCAGGAAATCGGTGATGTCTTTCAACCGGCAGGGGACCTGGTTGATGTAAAATTCACTCTCGCCGGAACGATGATAGCACCGGGTGATTTTCACTTCTTCTGCAAGGTTAGGGACGTTGGCGATGCGGATTCGGGCAGGGACGTTTTTAAGGGTCAGGGAAATTTCCGCCCGGTTGACGGGTTTGCGCGAACCACTGCCGTTGAATATGAGATCCGTTGTCTTGGTTCCGCGCAGGGATTTTGAGCTTTGCTCTCCAATGACCCAGCGAATGGCGTCGGAGACATTACTTTTTCCACAACCGTTCGGACCCACAATAGCGGTGAACCCGTTGTTGAAATGCAACTGGGTTGCGTCTACGAAGGATTTAAAACCCTCTAGTTCCAAGCTTTTTAAAATCATCGGCTGGCAAACACTCGTGGAGAAGAATATCCCTGATCATGCGGTATAATGGCCGAAGATATCTCAATCAGGGGGCTAAGTAAAGAAAAAATCATACCATTTCTGGTAGGGTGGAAGGTAAAGGTGCACAATATATAGGGGCTTAAGTGGATTCAGGCCGTTTTGCACCTGAAAATAATGACCCGTATTTTCTTAGGGGAGCCAAAATGTCTTGATATACAATATCGCCAGAATGAAATTTTTAAGGAGACTCCTTTTCATGAAATTTTATGGATACAATAAATGTGGGACGTGTCGCAAAGCGAAAGCTTTTTTAGACAGTCAAAATTTAGAATATACGGACCTGGACATCACCGAGACGCCGCCGCCCAAGTCTGTGTTAAAACGGGCGATGCAGGTGAAAGGCCTGCGCAAACTTTTCAATACCAGCGGCGTCCAGTATAAGGAACTTAAAATGAAGGATAAGATTGCCTCCCTGACGGAAACGGAGGCCATCGATTTGCTGGCTGCTAACGGACGGCTGATCAAACGGCCCATTGCCGTTGATAATGACCGGGTGACGGTGGGGTTCGACCTGGAGGAATATAATACCGTTTGGGGCAGTTGACTGGAACGCAGGCTGGATTTCGGAATAGAAGAATGAATCTTTTTTTAATCACAACCCAATTGAAAAATCATTTCCCGGTGGTTCTGGAGCCGGTGGAACCGCATCCCCAACGGTCGGCGGTGCTGGTGATTTTATATAAAAAAATACAGCAGACGCATGTGCTGATGACCAAGCGGGCGCTTGACTTGAAAGTCCACGCCGGCGAGCTTGCTTTTCCCGGAGGAGTGGTGGAAAAGCAGGATGAAGACCTTCTGTGCACGGCGTTGCGTGAAACTAAAGAGGAAATCGGAGTTGAGGTGGACCCTTGTCGGGTCATCGGTTGTCTGCCCAAAGTGGAAACTCGAACCGGGTTTGAAATCACTCCCTTTGTGGCGATTTTGCAGTTTCCGCCAATTATCAAAGCCAGTAGCGATGAAGTCCACGAAGTTCTGGAGATTCCTCTGGCGCCCTTGCTTTCCACGCAACAGCGGGACGTTGGTTTCAAGGCGTCGGATAAAATGGTGGTCTATATCTATAAGCACCATCGCATCTGGGGGGCCTCAGCAAAAATTTTATTGCAGATTGAAAACCTGAACCTCATTTAACTTTTTTTGGCAGGAATACGGAATGAAGGAACTCAACCTGCTTTTGCTTGCGCCCCACTGGCGGGTATCTCTTATCCGGTCTTTTCAGACGGCAAAAGTCCGGCTGAGGGTTGCAGGGAAGCTGGTGGGAGCGGACAGCGATCCCTTATCCCCTTCCCTGAAGGTGGTGGACGTGGAATATCCCCTGCCTCTGTTTGCAGACGCCGCTTGCAAACAAGCGTTGCTCGATATCTGCGAGCGCGAAACCATCCATACTATCCTGCCGATGACCAACAAGGCGGTGGAATTTTTAAACCGCCATTGCCAGGATTTTAAGCGGGAAAATATTCTGGCATACCTCCAGGATGCCGACACAATCGAGGTTTGCCATGACAAGTTAAAACTGTCCAAATTTTTTAATGCAGAGAAAATTCTCTCTCCCTTGACAGGGGAAGTGGGTTTGTTCATCAATTCCTCTGAGTTTCCTCTGATCGCCAAGCCAAGACAGGGCGAAGGCGGTAAGGATAACTTTGTCATTGAAAATCAACGTGACCTGAAGTTTTATGCGGAAAAATATCCCGGTCATATAATGCAGAAGTACATTGAAGGGCAGGAGTTCACCGTCGATTGGTTTTCGGACAAATCAGGCAAGCCGCTTCTTATTGTTCCGAGGGAGCGGTTGGCGGTTCAGGGCGGGGAGGTGATGGTCAGCCGCATTTGCATGGACCCGGAAATCATCGCAGCCGTCCGGCAGGTGGGGTTGCTGTTAAAGCTCAAGGGCCCCGCCAATCTGCAAGGCATTCGTCCTGCAAACGGCAAACTTCTTTTTACCGACATCAATCTGCGCTTTGGCAGTGGCGCGGGGCATACTATCGCCGCAGGCGGGGACATGCCGGGCTGTATCTATCGAGATCTGGGTGACGAAGGGCCACTTGCCGAAATAAATTCGATCCAGGACGGAAGTGTCATGACCCGGTTTCATGACGCTTTTTTTTCGCACACAGGCTTGGATGAAGAACAAAGGTGAATTCAGGCGGTCCGCTTTACAAACGGGACGTTCCACTTTAATATGACCGACAGGCGGCCCGTGGCGTTGCGTGGAGCCCCAGATTAAAAAATCCTGTCATTCGGTCCTGATCTCAAATATCTTGTTATTGAAAAAATAATGAACGCAGAAAATACAGGGCATCTCTAAAAATTGACAATGGCACCGAATCGCCAATTCAAAGAAGCGTCTTTTGTTTTAGCAGGACAGGCGACCTACCCTTAAAGGTTATCCTGTCCGCACGGGCTGGATAGCCCGTGCCACTGATTTAAGTAACTTTTGCACACGATTCTATTTTCTGTGAAAACTAATTTTTAGAGGTGTCCTACATTGATAGAAGAAGCCAGAAAACGCCTCATCTTCGCGCTCGACGTTCCCGACCGCAAAGAGGCTGAGAGGTATGTGAAACTGCTCGAAGGTTCAGTCGGTTGTTTCAAGGTGGGCCTGGAGCTGTTCGTCAAAGAAGGCCCGGAGGTTCTCAAAGTGGTCCGGGACAACAGTTCCGCCGATATATTTCTTGATCTCAAGTTGCACGACATTCCTGCAACTCTGAGCAGAGCCTTAATATCTGCGGCAAGCCATAAGGTTAAGTATGTCACCATTCATTTGGAAGAAGGCGAAGCTCTTCGTGGAATTCCACCAGAGGTGAAAGACTCTGGACTGGAAGTTCTTGCTGTAACGGTACTGACCAGTATTTCTGAAGAAGATTTAAGCAGGTATAGTTTAGAGAATATTGAGGAAAAAAAGAAAAATCGTTTTACAGGATCTGAGGTTTATGGATTAAGCAAACTAGAAAATATTGTCATTGAACGAGCTATGCAGGCAGAGGTTTCAGGCTGTGCAGGGGTGATTTGTTCTGGGGAGGAAGTGAAGTTAATTAAAAGTGTTTTTCCCCATATGAAGACTGTTGTTCCGGGAATCCGCCCGGCCTGGAGCGAGGTCGGAAAAGACGACCAGAGTCGCATCACCACCCCAGGGCAGGCCATTGAACGGGGGGCGGACCTGATCGTGGTGGGCCGACCCATCCGCGATGCACAAGATCCCAAAGAGGCCGCTGATAGAATAGTGGATGAGATTTTACAGTCGTTGAATAAAAAGTAATCCGCGGTTTTCCAATGTCTCCTGAATAGCAACCTGCAACTAGATTAGCAGGTTGCTGAAAAACTATTTTTGGGACCTTAAAATGTTAATTTCAAGTTTACTGTTAATTTAAGAA
>JAQCGX010000061.1 GCA_027619975.1 Nitrospinota bacterium | reverse complement strand
AGGTCGGAGGTTCGAATCCTCTCGGGCGCACCATATACGCAAGATTCTGTGGTGATTGGTAGTGAATTCCCGATTCATGGCGCAGAATCCTGAGCGACTACAGGATTGTCACCTTGAAAAATTATCCTGCCTTGGTAAACAAGAGTGGATGCGCATTACCTGCTTTCGTTTAACACAATTTAGCTCAATTAATATGTATGAAGTCGCGTCTTTGCGTACCTGCAAAGAGGCCCTTTATGACAAGGAATCAACTGAATGAAAATTCTTGGCCTTTGTACCATGGGGAAACAGTTCTGCGGCCCTCATCGAAGATGGCAAGGTCATCTTTGCTACCGAAGAGGAAAGACTGACACGGGTGAAAAACGATGGATCGTTTCCCTTGCAGTCCATCCATGCAGCGCTGGAATTTTCAAACATCAAATTGAGCGATATCGATCTGATATGTGTTTATTGGGAGCGATGGAACCTGCTGCCCAGGTTATCCGGCGTTGTCACAGGTGTGGTGAATAATCCGAAAACGCTTGGGGCCAAACTGAATAGAATCAAATCCATCTTTTTGAGCTCCAATGGAAAAGATGCCAAAGAGACGCATCATCAGGGAAGCTGGAAGGAT
The DNA here is from genome assembly GCA_027619975.1 of Nitrospinota bacterium. Lineage (NCBI taxonomy): Bacteria > Pseudomonadati > Nitrospinota > Nitrospinota bacterium. Next base: position 7,451 of record JAQCGX010000061.1, on the reverse strand, counting down.
CTCTTTTTCACGAACAGCATTCTCCGTAAAGAGTTTGGTGATTTTTCAGCAAAGACCGTTTTTCTGGATCATCATTCCTGCCATATCGCTTCTGCCTTTGATATTTCGGGTTTTGATAAATCGATGATTCTCAGTTATGACGGCGGCGGTGAAGGGCTATCCACCTTGCTGGGGCACCAGTCCGGCAACGTTTTCACGGAAATTCTCAAGGAATGATGGCCGAATTCCCTGGGACATTACTACAGTGCGTTCACAGGGTATCTGGGGTTCCAGATGTTGGAAGGGGAATACAAAATGATGGGACTGGCGCCTTATGGCAAGCCGGTTTATAAAGACGTCATTCTGGGCAATATATTGCAGAAAAAGGAAAATGGCCACTATACCTTGAATACCAGAATTCTGGATTACCATCAGGCGTTGGAGGGTAAATTCTCAAGAAAATTGATCCAGTTATTAGGCCCTCCACGCGACAAAAACGATGAGTTCACCCAGGAACACAGAAATATGGCCGCGAGCGTCCAGACGGCTTATGAGGAAATCGTGAATCATATGATTTCCTATGCGGTGGAAAAATTTCCCGACACAAAAAATATCTGTATCGTCGGTGGCTGCGGGCTCAACGTGACTGCAAACGGCAATATCGTCGATCACCTGGGTTTTGAAAAGGTGTTTGTCCCGCCCGCACCGCATGATGCCGGGTGCTCCATCGGCGCTGGTATTCTCGGGCACAAGAAGTTTGGCAATGCGAATGAGAAAGTAGAGATGGCAACGGCGTATCTTGGCCAGTCGTTCACCAACGAGCAGATAGAGAAATTTTTTGTTGAAAACAACTATGAGGTGCCTGAAAAATACGCTGAGGAAAATCTATTCAAATTCGTGAGCCAAAAAATTGCGGATGGCAATGTGATCGCCTGGTTTCAGGGGAGAGCGGAGTTTGGCCCGCGTGCTTTGGGCAACCGTTCCTTTCTGGCGGATCCGAGAAACAAAGATATACAGAGTTTGATGAATGAAAAAATAAAGAAGCGCGAATTGTTCCGACCGTTTGCTCCCTCCGTCAAGGAAGAGTGCGCGGAGGATTTCTTTGAAATCAAACAGAAAAGCCCGTTCATGAATATTGTGTCAAAGGTGAGAGAAGATAAGAAAAGTGTGATTCCCGCCGTGACGCATATTGACGGAACCGCAAGAGTGCACACAGTCTCGGAGGCGGGCAACTACAGATACTGGCACTTGATCGATGAATTCGAAAAAATTACCGGTGTTGGGTTGTTGTTGAACACCTCATTTAACATACAAGAACCGATCATCAATACCCCCGCCCAGGCGGTAACGGCCTTTGTGAACTCTGGCATTGACTATCTTGTGCTCAACGACTTTGTGATGGATGTGGCCTGGAAGGAAGCTCAAAAATGAGTCGCCTGCCATTTCATTTGTCGATTGATTTTGAAGATTTCACCCATGACTATAAACGCAAGCATGGGCTGGCCCATCCAGAGATGAATGTCGATTCGCTTTGGATCAGTTATGAAAAAATAAAATCAGTCATCAATGATTTGGGAATTAAGAATGGGGTGACTTTTTTTACCACTGGCATTCTGGCGGATCTCGCGCCCGATCTCGTCAAGCAGGTCAGTGATGACGGCCATGAGGTGGGTTGCCATTATTATTATCATGACCTGGTGTACCGAGACCCGATAGAGTCTATTGCCAAAAATCTGGATCGCGCCATCGAGTCTTTGACCAAGGCCAGCGGCCAGACGATTAGAGGGTTTCGAGCGCCGGAATTTTCCATTCGGGAAACGGACAAGGGCATCTATAAAGAAATCGCCAAACGCTTCGAATACGATTCCAGCTTTGTCCCTTATGACCAGCAAAGCGCTGAAACGGTCAAGGACTATTTTCTTTCCATCGATGCAAATTTAAAAGAATTTCCGGTCTATGCGAAAAAATCGTTTGGCGGGAGGATGAATTACCGTTCGGGCGGAACCTATCTAAAATTCTTTCCCGTAGAAATGACGGTTGCCACCATGAAAGAAGCGCATTCCAAGGGGTTCGTGCCGATGGTGTATATTCATCCGTATGAACTCCTCTCCGATTCCGAGTTCTGGGTTCCCTGGGGGGAGTTGGATACCCTGCCACCGTTCAAACGGCTGAAACCCTATGCGCGGCAGATTCAATGGTTGAAGGTGCAGAACAAAACGGTGTTTCCCAAATTAAGATCCATCTGCAAGCAATTCGAGCACCAGGGTCCCATGCGGAATTTGTTGTCATAATATCAAGGCAGACCCCACCTCCGCTTTAAGCTTTTAAAATTTCCCCATTAGACTTCTTGATCTTCCGCATCGTCCCCTGCTTCGTTTTCCAGCAGGAAGCGGTCTTTCAGGGCATGCAGGTCCTTTTTATCCTTATTGATTTTCTTTAAAAGAAGTTTCATTTCCATATCTGGAAACAAGGCGTTGAGATCGGCCTCGGCATCCGGAAAAATCGAGTTCAAGTCGATCTCCTTTTCCAGCGGCCCATTATTTGGAAGTACCTCTCCTGCTACTTCCAGTGTGGGTTGCGGCGAGTCGGGGGTGGGTTGGTTTTCTTTGTTCATTTTTGCTGATCCTTCTTCCATTCAATACCTCGCCAGCCATATGCCGAGAAAGACCGCGATGGACAGGGTGGCCAACGTCACTTGACTGAGGGTTTTCATTTTTTTAAGAGTGGCGGGAACCAATTTCCGGTTCTCAGGGCTTAAGTCCAGGTCGGAGATGCTGGAACGCAGGGTAAAAGCCTGGTAGACGCTGAGGAACAGGGCGATGATCACAAACACCATCTTCACCCCAAATAAATTATAATAACCAGAGGCCAGGTCGACTTGCCGGGTGTAGTTGGTCAATAAAAAATAAATGCCGGTGCCGATGAGAGCCAACAGGGCCGCCATTACTGTGGGCGCGAGAATATCAAGAGCTTTGTAGGCAATGGAATATTCCACCGGAATTTTCTGGTCCGGGAGTTTTGCCGCCGCCGGTAACAGGGCCAGCAGGCAAAATGCCAGACTCCCCACCGCGACAGCCGCCGCCATCAGGTGGATGAAAATGAGTATATTATTATCCATGTTTTTTGGCGGATTTGGTTTTTTTGCCGTGGGCCTGTTGTTCCAGATAGTGGACGAGCAAGCGCACTCCGAATCCGGAAGCGCCTTTTGGGGTGTAGGCTTTATCACTGCCCGTCCATGAGGTTCCAGCGATATCAATGTGCGCCCAGGGTTGATCGCCTGCGAACGGTTTTAAAAAGGCCGCTCCCATGGTGGTTCCGGCGCCCACTCCCGCTGACGCGATGTTTTTGAGGTCGGCGATATCGCTTTTCGTTTCTTTATCGTGCTCGTCCCAAAGCGGAAGTTCCCATAACTTTTCCCCGGTGAGGGTTCCAGCGGCTATAAGATCCCCGATCAGTTCATCATCGGTGCCAAGAACGCCGGCGGCGAAAGAACCCAGGGCCACGATCACAGCCCCCGTCAATGTTGCCAGGTCAATGACCGTTTTTGGTTTGAAGCGGGCCGCGTAGCTCAAGGCGTCCGCAAGGATCAACCGGCCCTCGGCGTCGGTATTCAACACTTCGATGGTTTTCCCAGACATGCTGGTCAGTATATCTCCTGGCTTGATGGCGGAGCCTCCGGGCATATTTTCCACGGCGGGGATCAGGCCCACCACGTTGATCGGCAATTTCAGGCTGGCCACGACTTGCAGCGTTCCCAAAGTCACAGCACCACCGGACATGTCTTTTTTCATCTCGTCCATATTGGCCGCAGGTTTGAGGGAAATGCCGCCGGTGTCGAAAGTGACTCCTTTTCCAACGATCACTATCGGAGCGTCGTTCTTTTTTCCTCCCTTGTATTCCAGAATGATAAAAGCCGGTGGTTCGTGACTGCCCTTGGACACTCCGAGAAGAGAACCCATGCCCAGTTTTTTCATGTCCTTTGCGAGCAGAATTTTGCAGGCGATCTTGTGCTTGGCCGCGACTTTTTTGGCGGTGTCGGCGAGAAATGTTGGCGTTAACGTATTGCTCGGCTGTAAAATCAGGTCGCGGGTCAGGCAGACTCCGTCCGCCACCTTGGCCGCATGCTCACAGGCTAAACGCAGTTTGGCAAGCGCGGCCTTGGAATTGGTGAGCAGGGTGATTTCGTCAATTCTGCTGGGGGTTTCATCTTTGTTCTTGTAAAGGTCGAAGTGATAGAGGGCAAGGTAACTCCCCTCGGCCACGGCCCGAGCGGTTTCATCGGACGATTTTTTACGGTCTGTCGTCAAAAGCTTTTCCAACTCGCCTTCAGGCAGGTAAAAGGATATTTTTTTAAAGTTGGCGCTTTCCGCAGTTTTAGCGGCGATTCCCGATGCCTGACGGATATTTTCTTCCGTCACCTCTTTGGCCTTGCCGATTCCGACTAGCAGCACATTGTCGGATTTCATGGCGCCCCTGGAGTTCAGCAACAGGGTCTGATTGGGTTTGCCCTCAAAACGCTTGTCTTTGAAAGCTACGGCGATGGAGCCGCCCAGCGCCTGGTCGATTGGGTTCAATTCCCCGTCTGGTTTTTTTTCTTGTGGACAAAAAAGAATCAGACAAGGGGTCTTGTGTTGGAACAGGTTCTCGGTTTTAACGGTTGTTTTAATCATTGCGTTTGATTTTTAAGGTTTTGGGTGATTTAAGAAAATCCCGCGATGCGGATGGGCTTCAATAGAATGAGTAAAGAGTTTATATTCAAGCCTTAATCCAATCAACCTTAAAAGTCAAAGAACTCATTTCCGATTGGTTGAGTGGGAAGCTATTGACAAGCGTGCTTGATTTCACCGGGGGTGGTGATACGATTTGCATGGATTGTGGCGAGCCTGGGAATCCAAACAACCCTCCACCGCAACCGTGCATCCAGAAACTCCATTGTTTTTAAATAAGTAATCCCCGGAAAGACCTTATTGTCAGAGGGTTCATGCGACCGCCATCCGCTCCCAAAGAATACCTGCCGATTTTGTGGACAAGCCTCTGATTTTTCAGATGAGGGGAGCCGGAAGAGGGATTGACAATTGGCTGTTCCATGACTAGAATTGCTGGAAATTACTGCATTTTTATGCGATCTTATGGTGTTGCAGGTGAAGAACTCCAAGAGGGTTTCCCTGTTTCCTTTAAAAAATAATTTTTTGACATTTATATATACGTATTCGGCAAAAAGGGAGAAGGTTTCATGGAAGCTGTTGAAGAACAAGCACAGGCGACGGAAGAAAAACAAGGGACGGTGAAGATAACAGTTTGTCTCAGTCTGAGCGGTGTGGCCGAGGGCGCAAAAGAAGTTTATCAGGAATTTGAAAAACAAATCGCCGCCATGAACGCCAATGCCGAATTGGGCGACAAACAATGCAACATGGGGCAAGTCGGGTGCCGTGGGTATTGCAGTCGCGATGTTTTGGTGGATGTTTATATTCCGGGTGAGCCACGGGTGACCTATGAAAAAGTCAAACCCGACATGGTTTCGAAAATTTTAAAAGAGCATGTGGTTGGTGGCAAGGTGTTCAAAAAAGCCGCCGCCAAGGAGGATTATTACGAGCAGCTCCAGAAGCAAAACCGGGTGGCTATGGAGTTTGGCGGCGCGATCGACCCTGAAAATATTGACGAATACATTGCAGTCGGCGGCTACGAGTCGTTGAAGAAGGTTCTCAGCGGATCGAAGCCCGATGAAATCATTGCAGAGATTATAAAATCCGGCCTGCGTGGTAAAGGTGGCGGCGGATTCGTCACCGGCCACAAATGGAAAAAGGCCGCCAACGCTCCCTCTTACGATGGGGCGCGGTATATCCTGGTCAATGGCGACGAAGGCAACCCGGCGTCCTATATGGACCGCAGTGTCATGGAAGGAAACCCTCACCAGATGCTGGAAGGGTTGATCATCGGTGCGTACGCCATTGGAGCGACGGAAGGGATCATCTACACGAGGTCCGATTATGCTATTGCCGTTAAGCGTCTGAACATGGCGCTCGTGCAGGCCAGAGAGCGCGGGTTTCTGGGCAAGAACATTATGGGCTCTGATTTCAGCATCGACATCTCCGTCCATGAAGGTGCGGAGGCTTTCATCGGTGGTGAGTCCACAGCATTGATGTCATCCATTGAAGGCAAGCGTCCCTTCCCGAAGGCTCAGCCGCCGCATTCGACAGAAAAAGGCTTGTGGGGCCGACCGACGTTGTTAAATAACGCCGAGACCTGGGCGACCGTTCCCGCCATCATCAAAAAAGGCGCCGACTGGTACGCGGGCATGGGCACTCCCAACGCCAAGGGGTGCAAGACCTGGGCGATCGCCGGGAATCTTAAATACAACGGCCTCATGGAACTGGATATGGGGCTGACCTTTCGCCATGTCATCGACGACATTTGCGGCGGCATCGTCAAGAAAAAGGAACTGAAAGTCGTGCATGTCGGTGGCGTCACCGGCGGCTTTCTGCCTCCGGAGAAGGCCGACATCACCATGGATTACGAAAGCCTGCTGGATGCCGGGGTACTCATGGGCCAGGCGAGTTTTGCCGCTTATGACCAATCTGCGTGTGTGATCGACCTGGCGAAATTTTCCATTGGTTTTAATGAAGGAGAAACCTGCGGCAAGTGTACGCCGTGCCGGATCGGGCTGACGTTGATTAAAAACAAGCTGGACGATATCTCCGAAGGCCGGGGCAAAATGGAAGACCTGGACAAGCTTCAGGCGCTTTGCGAAGAGATCAATATGACCTCGCTGTGTGGTCTGGGGGAAACAGCGGTCAAATGCGTTTTGACCGGGCTCAGATATTTTCGCAAGGAGTATGAGCGTCATATTGTCGATCAGGTTTGCGATGCGGCTAAATGCACGGGGCTTTATAAATACTACGTCAAAGAGGAAGAATGCGTGGCCTGCGGGGCCTGCATCAAACCTTGTCCGACAGGAGCCATCACCGGTGGAACCCGGAAAGTGGCGGCGCACATCGATATGGATTTGTGTATCAACTGCAACGCCTGTTATGAGGCCTGCGGTTTCCTGGCAATTTTATAATTGATAATCATTCAAATAGCCCAAGGGGATTATTCCCTTTGGGCTATTTTTTTGTTTCCGCTTTGAACTATAATTCTTGAGCCAAGCGGCGGGAGTGATCGTGGAAGAGGTCCAGGGATATGCCCTTCTGCCGAGGAACGAGCTGTCGCGTCTTCCGAAAGCAATAAAAAAACAGCCCGGCGTTCGTTAAATCCTATAATGCGGCGGACAAAATTCTTTGTGCAGTGCGGCCTCCGATTTTCCAAAACTATTATTCCCTGTCGAGAAAAAACCAGTAACCCCAATTTTTCAATTTGGGCGCTTATTTACATCCCCAGGTGTTCTTTCAGAATTTTGGAATCCTTGATTTTTGGATTATCAGGAGCAAGTTCCAGAGCTTCGCGAAAATGCTGGGTCGCTCCCCCGTGGTCTC
>JAQCGX010000060.1 GCA_027619975.1 Nitrospinota bacterium | reverse complement strand
GCCATCTGCGACTGCGGCCATACCAGCAAGTCGCCTTTCTGCGACGGGTCTCACTCGAAATTGTAAAACGGCTTCTTTTTCTGATGGCTATTTAAATTACATATTATTTTTCTAAGGAATTAAAAAATTTGAACCGCAGTGCCTTAAAGTTTATCCATAACCTGAAAAGCATTTTGTTTCTCCTTTCCTACTATGGGTTGGAAATTCCTTGGAATGCCTATAATAAATACATTCAAAAAAGGAGCATCAAAGCTTTAAAAATAAAATATCCGATCATTGATTTAATCCGATTCAAGGGTGTTGAGTTTTTAATTTATTTTGAAAGCAAGGGCATTATTGAAGAATTGATACTCAAGGAGGGTTCCTATGAAGGAGATTTGATAACCATTGCTGATCGCTTTATTAAAGAAAATACTATCATTATTGATGTGGGAGCAAATATTGGTTTTGAAAGCTTGTATTTTTCCCGAAAATACCCTGGCAACCTGGTTTACAGCTACGAACCCACTACCATTCCCTTTAATTGCTTGAGAAAATCAAAGGATATCAATGGTCTGGATAATTTGAAGATTTTTAAAATTGGAGTTGGGGAAAAAAGTGGAAAGGTTGAAATTCATGCCGCAACGAATGATACCTATAACAAGGGTCTGGCTTCCATTGAAAGCAATTTCGACCTGGATGATACATTTGTAAAAGAGACCATCGACATCATAACGCTGGATGAACACATTAAGGAAAACAGGCGTGTCTCGCTAATCAAAATTGATGTTCAGGGGTATGAAACCAAAGTTCTGGAAGGGGCCATTGCTTTAATTGAAAAAGACAAGCTGGTAATTATTTATGAGCATTTTGAAGGGTATTATTCCAACCCGCAGGAGCTAAGAAACAAAATAGAAAACCTTCTCTCTACGCTCGGTTATGAGCTATATCTTATCCGTTCAAAAAGTAATTTCCGTCCGCACAGATTCCTGGAAAAAGTAAATCTCAAATCCAAAAAAGAAATCAATGGAGATATTGTCGCTTTGCCAATGCATTTTGACACATGTGAACTTGTTTAAAAAATTCAGGATACCGAGGGAATGATCTCATTCTATCTTTATTGGCACCCTACTGCTCTTTTCTTAATTCTGTGACCACTTCCCATTCCTTATAGGGCAGGATTTTGAGAAATCGCTCTCCCCTTCTTTGCTTCCGGTTGATCAATCTTTCCAGGATTTTGTCAAACCATTTCACCTTGTACCAGCGCCGAAATATTTGCATCTTTGATTGAATCATCTCAAAGTGAAAATCATAATAATAAGAGCCGGGACTCTTTTTGTCGAATTGGGAAAAGGTTTCAAAGGTGAAAAATCTGACATGCGTGCTGTCGCCAAAAGCTATGGGGCTAAAACAATGCGGGACCCATATTTTAAGAAGTCCTCCCGGTTTCAACACCCTGTGGATTTCCCTCATGATGCCTTTCAAATCTTGAATATGCTCAAGGACATGCACACAATACACTTCATGCACAGAACCACTCTCTAAAGGCAGCCCCTGGGACAAGTCACAAACCAGGTTCACTCCGGGAAGTGGCGCTACATCGATAACCGTAAAGTCAGATGGATCGTAATCCATACCAATATATCGTTTATAACGATCAATTTTATTTTGATCGAGCCCACCTCCCCCCACATCCAGGCGAATCTTTTTACCATCTGATCGAAACTGACTGTTCATATTTATCTGACAGGTTAAATTCTATTAGCGACTGCTACCCATAAATTCCGAGAATGATCATTTGGAAAACTGCATTTCATAATACTTTCGATACAATTTGCTATCGACGAGCAAAGTTTCGTGCGTCCCCGTTTCGACGATTTCCCCCTTGTCGAGAACAATAATCCGATTGGCATTTTTTACGGTGGAGAGGCGGTGGGCGATCACAAATGTGGTGCGATGTTCCATCAGATTATGCAGGGCGTCCTGGACAATTTTTTCGGATGCCGAATCCAATGATGAGGTGGCTTCATCGAGAACCAGTATCGGTGCGTTTCTCAAAATCGCGCGAGCAATCGCAATCCGCTGTTTTTGGCCCCCAGACAACTTAACACCGCGTTCTCCGATCCTGGTATCGTATCCGTGTTCCATTTCCTGGACAAAGAAGTCCACATGAGCGGCACGGGCGGCTCCCATGATTTCTTCCTCAAGCGCTCCCTCTTTCCCAAAAGCGATGTTATTCCAAATGGTATCGTCGAACAAAAATGTTTCCTGGGTAACTAATGCCAGATTTGCACGCAGACTTTTCAAGCGGTATTCGTGAATGCCCAACCCATCAATGAAGATGCCGCCCTTGCTTGCATCATGAAATCGAAACAGCAGGTCCACCAGAGTTGTTTTCCCGGCCCCGCTCATCCCGACAATCGCAAGCACCTCGCCCTTCTTAACGGAAAGATTGATTCGATTCAGGACAACACCTTTTCTGGAGGGATACGAAAAAGAGACGTCCCGAAACTCAATGCCATCATTGAATTTTGTAAGTTCTTTATCTCCTTCCCTGACCTTTTCTTTATCCATATCAAGAATTGAAAACACTCGTTCAGCGCCGGCAAGGGCAATTTGCAAGCTGCCATAATTCTTAATCAGAATCCGCAGCGGTCCATAAATCATAAAAAGAGCCACTATGAAGGCGATGAATGTCCCCTGGCTCACCTCACCCGTCATCACCTTGCCGCCGCCGTACCAGAGAATAGTCGCCGCACTGATAACGCTGAGAAACTCCATTAAGGGAGAAATTATCTCGATATATTTGACATTCTTTTTCATGATCGTGAGATGCGTCTGGTTCAGATCTGAAAACTTTTTCTTTTCACTCGGCTCCAGCCCGAATGCCCGGACCACCTTGATGCCGGAAAAAGATTCCACCACAGTGGAACACAAATCTGCCATCACTTCCTGCCCCTTGTGGCTGAGACGTTTTAGCTTTTTTCCTATATTGGCAACCGGAAAAATAATAATTGGAAAAATAATAAACGCCATCAGCGCCCATTTCCAGTTCAGATAAAACACCCAACTGAGAAGCCCCACCAGCATGACTCCATTCTGGACAAATTCCTTTAAAAGACGGGTCACCGTGGATTGCATGACGGAGACGTCCCCAGTGACTCTGGAAATCAACTGACCGATTTCCATATCTTCAAAAAATCCAAAGGGCAGACTGTGGATATGATCGAATAGTTTCTGTCGAAAGGAAACAACGAGATCCCACGAGATCCAAAATATGATCAGGTTCTGAGCGTAAAGCAGCACTCCCTTGATGAAGAACAATCCGATCAGAGCCAGCGGAATAACCTTCAACATGAAGAAGTCTTTTTCCACAAATATTTTATCGAATGTTTTTTGAATCAAGGGAACGGGAGACGTAGAAATGGCTCCCACCACAACAGAGAAACAAATGGCCAGAATCAACCTCCCCATATAGGGACGAATATTATAAAAAAGTCTTTTGATTAAGCTGATATTCATGAATCTGTCTAGTAATTTAAAAAAAATCTCGATGCCTGCACGTGAAGGCATTGAGTTGAAAAATAAAACTGTCCTGCAGTACTTCAGTGGGTTAGTTTCCCACCCTCAACCCCAATGCCGGAACCCCTTGTATCTTTACAGGTCTTGAAAACAAATTGATCCAGGACCGCGCCTACTTTTTATACGACCCTATCACCTCCTGATAAACTCCCATCATTTCCTCAATATTTCTCGCCTGCGTGAATTTTTCCGCAAGAACCCGGGCGTGCCGTCCCATATTTTCCCTGACAACGGGATCAAACAAGGGGTTGATATGTTCCGCAATTTCTTTCGGGTCGGACGGATTTTCAACAACCATTCCGCTTTTTCCATGTTCCAGAATTTCCGCCGCGCCGCTGTGCATACTGGTCACGACCGGCAACCCGGAAGCAAGGGCCTCCAGGTTGGCGTTGCCGAAAGGTTCATAGATCGACGGCAATACAAAAATATCCGCCGCCGCATAGTATTGTTCCAGATCATCCACAGGGTCCAGGCAATGAATTTTCTTTCGCTTTTCCGGGGAAGTAAAACCCAGGTAGCGATTCCAGTTTCCTTTACCCATCAGCAGGAGCTGCCAGTTGTCCGAAGATAAAAACTCCAGGGATTGAATCAGAAATTTTAATCCTTTGCGCTCAAACCCCGACCCGACAAACAGGATCAAAACGCTCGCATCGGGAACCTTCAGCTTTTCTCTTATTTTGGAACGATACAATTTTTTATTTTTCGGATGAAACCGTTCCAGTTCCACCCCGTTGTAAACCACCGTTATCTTATCATCTGGAACGCGGTAATGTTTCTGGATATCCTTTTTAACCATTTCGGATATCGCCACAATTTTCCGGCACCACTTTTTCTCAAACATCCCCTTCTCCATGAAAAGAATCAACCGGTGAAAAGGGTTGAATGCGAGAAAAAATCTTTTAACCGGGGAAAGAAATTTTCTCCGCTGTTCCAGCCATTCCCTGTGACAGCCGTCTCCGGCCCGGTAGATGTCCTGATCAAATATGCGTTCATGGCTTTGAACAACGTCAAATTTTTGCTTGCGAATTTCCCTGGCGGCAAACCAGGAGAAAGAAAGTGAACGAATGAAAGAGTTAAAGGTCCATGCGGGAACCGGATGCACCTGCAAACGAGGAGCGCTGTCCGTCTGCCATTGATGGGCAAATATATGGACCTCGTGCCCGGCGCTTGCAAGCTGGTTCGTGTATTGATCCACAAACCCTTCCGCACCCCCATAGTTGACATATTTGTATCGGATGACTGCAATCTTCATCGAAGGGTCCGTTCAATCCACACCACAAACTGTTTATTTCAAGGAGGCGCCCAGCACATCGTTATACACTTTAAGGGTCTGGTCCATTTTTCGATCCCAGGTCAACTCTTTACGGCAATAGTCATAGGCGTTTTCGGCCAGTTCCCTGGCCCATTCAGGATTCTGTAATAGCTTCACAATCCCCTCCGCCAGACTTTTTCCACTTTTGATATCCGCCAGCACGCCTCGCTCTCCATCGCGGAACAATTCGGCAATGGATCCTCCACGGGTTGCCACAACGGGCGTTTTCATGGCAAATGCCTGGGGAATCACCTGTGACGTTCCCTCTCCGGCGAAGGACGCCAGGACCATAATATTCATCGCCGCAATAATTTCGGGAACGTCTTCCCGGTGCCCCATGACCGTGACGGCCCCCTTCATTTCAGGCGCTCGGGATCTTTCCCTGATCTCTTCGTACCCCGGACCGGCCCCGACGATAATAAACCGTGCATCGGGAAACTTTTCCAGAACAAGAGGAACCGCTTCCAGAAAATAATTATGTCCTTTCCAACCCCGAATCACCCCGATTTTACCGATCAACGGCTGTCCCGGTTTCAAGCCCAGCTCGGTGCGAATTTCTTCCCCAGAAACACTCAAGTCAAACCGGCGCATATCAACTCCGGCGGGAATGGACACCACCTGCTCTGGAGTCACACCTTTGAGTTGGATCATAACATTACGGATAGTTTCACCACTGGTGAGGATTCGCTTTGGAAAGTTGGCATACAGCCAGTTGTTGGGAAAATGATTTTTAACCGGAATGGAGACGTGCCGACTGCGAACGATGGGAATATCAAGGCATTTGCCAATAAAAGACACCAGCCAGCTGTCGATGGAACTGTGAGTGTGCAGAATATCAGGTTTATCATTTTTAATCAGCCGGTACAACATGCCAAAAGCCTTTGGGCTTAGAGGTCGCGGCATGGCTACAGGAAAAAACTTAAACTCCGGGTGCTCAATGGCTTGGCATCGCTTCGCAAGCGGGCTACCCGGTTGACAGATGATAGTGACTCGGTGTCCTCGCTCCAGGAGCATGCAAGTCTCCTGAACCACTCTTATTTCCTGCCCGCCCCAGCCGACTGCAGCTTCAGAATGTAAAATATGGAGCGCTTTCAAGGCAGGAACCCGTTATCAAAAATCGTGGATAGGTTGCAAGTGGACGGCGAATAATTTAACATATCCCCTCAGTAGTGTCGATATCAACATGGAAGTCATTCCTTTCCACCCCTGTCGTGCAATGGGTGGAAAACAAGGAATCCCCTGTCCTTTAATATTCCCAATGCCCCAGCCCGTGTCCGAACAATTCGAACTCATTCCCTGTGATAATTGCGGGTCCGACCAGTTTTCCACCCTCTGTGAGTGGAATAATTTGTCCAAGGTGGTCCAATGCCGTTGCTGTGGGTTGCAGTTGGTCAACCCGATTCCCAACAAGGAATATCTTGATCAATTATATCGACAGGACGGGGAAGAGCACCCCTATTACCAGAATTATATTCGGGAGCGAACCGACAGAAAAAAATCCTATAACAAACAATACCACCGCCGTTTGAAGTTGATTGAGAAATACTCCAAGGGAAAAGGGAAATTGCTTGATATCGGGTGCGGCGGCGGATTTTTTCTGAAAGCCGCCGAGGAGCGCGGCTGGGATCCCCATGGGATCGATATTGTTCCTGATTTTGTCGAATTTGCCCGCAATGAATTACAATTAAAAAATGTCCACTGCCGCTCCCTGGAACAATCAAACTACGAAAAACACTATTTCGATGTCATTGTCCTCTGGGATTTAATCGAGCACCTCCCGCGTCCTGCGGATTTCCTGAAAACCATCAATTCCATATTGCGTCCGGGTGGCATTCTGGTCATCTGGACCCCAAATACGAAAAATGCTACCTGGGTGAAAGGGAAATGGGTGGGGTACACTTCTCTCCAGCATCTATATTTTTTTTCAACCCTCACCCTGAAAAAAATGCTGAACTCCTCAGGATTTGGCTTGGTGTACCAAAACACCAACCGGGCAAAAAAGGGGTTTTTTTCACCTCCAAAAAATAAACCCTACCAAAAACCAGACCGACCTTTTACCAAATGGGAAAAATTTTTGTGGGCAATGAAAAGGGACTTCAAAAATTTCATCAACCCGATCAATTATATCAGTCCCCTTCTGGATTGGGCCGGTTATGGCTTCAATCTGTATGTCATCGCAGAAAAAACTGGCGAATGCTCCAGAGAAGCTGAAAAAACCAAAAATTCTTCTTCTGCCATTTCTACTCCATCATCAGATTAAACCGAGTAATATTTTCATCCAACCTCTATGAAGAAAATTCTGGTAGTGAGCACAACCGGCATGGGTGACAGCTTGTGGGGAACCCCCGCCCTTAGAGCTTTAAAAAAATCTTTCCCCGATGCAGACATACATTTTCTTATAAACCCTCACTGGGAAAAACTTTTCGAGGGTAACCCCCATATAGACCGTATCATTCACTATTCCCCTAAATGGTTCAAGCAACCTCTGCTTGGTTTGAGTCTATTGTGGACCCGATACGATCATGTCCTCATCTTCCATGCCAATAAAGATATCACACGCCTTTTGCCGTGGTTAACATATCGATCTCTTTTGGCACACCAGAACTCCTCCTGGATTCGGGAAAAAAACCGGGTCCGAATGGAGAAGGAGGGCGTGGTTCACGGAATTCAGAGGCGGTTGATTTTAATTGCAAAAATCGGAGCGCAAAGTGCTGGCAAATATATGGAGATTTTTTTTAATGACGCCGAGCGCAGCGAAGCCCACGCATTCATGAGAAAAAAATCCTTGTCGCCCAAAAATTATATCTACATCAATATCGGCGCTTCCGGTGCGCACCGGCGTTGGCCGGAAGATCGTTTTCTTGAATTAGCGGAAAAAATCCTGGAAAAGACAGCTTATAAAATAATTCTGGGAGGCGGGCCGGGTGAAAAGCAACATATCCACGATATGATGGCAACACTGAACTCGGACCGATGCAGCGATTCAATCGGAGTTCCACTAAAACCAGACAGCTATATTATCAGCCAGGCCCGGTTGCTCATCACCTGCGATACCGGCCCCATGCATGTCGGCTTCGCTTTGAAGGTGCCGACCGTCGCCTTGTTTGGTCCTTACGATCCACGCGGAACCGGCCCATTTGACCTTGAAAAGCATCGCTGTTTCATGATTCACCCCTCCGCCAAAGGAGAGTTTTCGCCGGACATGGACTATGAAAATGGGGAATTAAAGAATATCGACGTCACCACCGTTTGGGACAAAGTTCAGGAAGCATTAACCGCCCTTCCCGAATGATCCCCGTGACAAGCTTTAGCAGGTTGCTGAAAAAGAGA
>JAQCGX010000059.1 GCA_027619975.1 Nitrospinota bacterium | reverse complement strand
ACAGGCTGGAAAGCCTGTTCCACTATAACAAAGACACCTCTTTGAATTGACGACATAAGAACATTTAGTCAATTTTTAGAGATGCCCTATATTGATCAGTACAAAAACCCAAAACGGAATGGCGAGTGGAAACGTCTTGGGGATTTCTATGTTGATACGAAATACAATGCCGACTCCCATAAAAAAAATATCATTCATACCCTAGCTTCTTTGCATATTTCTGATGCCAATATAAAAATATCATTCAGGTGAAATTGCTAGAACACCATTAACTCTTAATATAAAGGAGTGAAATACCAGACAATGAATTCGGAAAAGCTCATCATATTCGACACCACTTTACGTGACGGGGAACAATGCCCAGGCGCCAGCTTGAATATCAAAGAAAAGCTCGAAATTGCCCGGCAACTGTCCCTGCTCAAGGTAAATGTGATCGAAGCGGGCTTTCCGGCGGCTTCTCCTGGTGATTTCGAGTCGGTCAGGCAAATCGCCAAGGAAGTCCGAGGCGCCAGCGTCGCTGGCTTGGCGCGGGCTTTAGAAAAAGACATTGAGGCCACCGCCCGGGCTTTGGAAAATGCGGAATCGCCCCGAATTCATATTTTTCTCTCGACATCCAAATCCCATCGCGTTCACATGGTCAACAAGGCCAAGGAAGAAATTATTGAAATGGGCGTCAAGGCCATCCGCTTTGCGAAAAAGTATTGCGATGATGTTGAATTCTCGCCGATGGACGCCACACGCACGGAAAAGGAATTTTTGGTCGATGCGCTTGCGGCCATGATCGACGCCGGGGCCACAACGGTGAACATTCCCGATACGGTGGGGTACACGATACCGGGCGAGTTTTCCGATTTGATTCATTATTTAAAGAAACACACTCCGGGAATCGACAAGGCCGTCATCAGCGTCCATTGTCATAATGATCTAGGATTGGCCGTCGCCAATTCTCTTGCGGCGGTACAGGCAGGAGCCCGGCAGGTGGAATGCACTATCAACGGCATCGGCGAACGAGCCGGGAATGCGGCGATGGAAGAGATCGTCATGGCTCTGAAAACCCGCAAGGATTTTTTTGGCATCGACACTGGAATCGACACGAAACATATCATGGCCTGCAGTAAGCTGGTCAGCAGTCTCACCGGTTTTTTTGTGCAGAGAAACAAGGCCATTGTCGGTAAAAATGCGTTTGCGCATGAGTCGGGAATCCATCAGCATGGCTTTCTTAAACAGAAGGATACGTTTGAGATCATGGACCCTGCGGATATCGGCGGAGAGGAATCGGAACTGGTGATGGGCAAACACTCGGGCCGCAATGCGCTTCAGCACAAATACAAGAAGTTGGGCTACGACCTGACTCAGGAAGAGCTTGATGTGGTGTTCCGGGAGTTTAAAATTCTTGCCGATGAGAAAAAAGAAATTTTCGAGGACGATATCCTCACACTAATCCAAAAGTCGAGATGGTCCGAGGAGAGTTTAAACACCTACTCGTTAGCCAGAATCACCAGTCATTTTGAAACGGGACATCCTCCCGAAGGAACCGTAGAGCTGACCAGTAAAGACGGCAAGTCGCACGCGGCGACGGCGACGGGAGATGGCCCTGTCGATGCCATTTACAACGCCATCGATAAAATCACCGGCCTGACTTGCAAACTCTTGGATTACCAGGTGATGTCCAAAACCCGCGGCAAAGACGCGCAGGGAGAAGTCAACGTCCGGGTCAGCCATGAAAACCGGGAAGTACTCGGCAAGGGCGCCGGGGTGAACACCATTGAGGCCAGCGGCTTTGCCTACCTCAACGCCATCAATAAGCTGTTGATAAAATCCAAGTCGGGACCTGTGGGCGGTGGAGAATTACCAGGGCCCTGAACGGACCTTTTGCTTATGACGATTAAAGAAAAAGATAACCTGTTCACACAAACCGGCCCCACGGAAAAGTTCGAGTTCAATGAATCCGTAGCCCGAGTGTTTGACGACATGCTGGAAAGAAGCGTTCCCATGTATCGGGAATGCTTGGAATCTGCCGTGGACTGGTGCACCCGGTTTGCCCGGCAAGGAACTCATGTTTACGACCTGGGCTGTTCCACAGGCACGCTGATGAAGCGCCTGACAGATCGACTCCCGACGGACTCGGGAGTTCGGCTTGTGGGCATCGACAATTCCGGCCCCATGCTTGTGAAGGCACGGGAAAAACTGGCGACCTCTCCCCTGCCCTGCAAACTGGTGGAGGCTGATCTGAATGGAGATTTTTCTTTAACGAACGCCAGTGTCGTCATTATGAATTACACCCTCCAGTTCCTTCCCCCTGAGCGGCGGCTGGACCTCGCCCGTAAGATTTTTCAGGGATTGAACGACGGGGGATTGTTGATTCTGATCGAAAAGGTAAAAAGCGATAATCTTAAATTCGATAAAACGTTTATCGAGTTTCATCATGCGCATAAAAAAGCCCAGGGATATTCCCAATTGGAGATTGCCAGAAAAAGGGAGGCTTTGGAAAATGTTCTGACTCCCTGGACCGTTGGAGAAAATATCAACCGGCTGATGGAGGCGGGTTTCGCTTCAACGGAGTTGTTTTTTAAATGGAACAACTTCGCCGGTTTCGTTGCATTGAAATAAAAACTATTGTATTGTTAAGGACTTATGGAGTCTCAAGATGCCAAGCTACGATCATACCTGTAATAAATGCAAAAAAGATTTTGTGGTGGAAATGAAGATTTCTGAGGTGGGCAATAAGGAAGTCACCTGCCCTGAATGCAAATCCGCAGACGTCAGCCGCAACGTCACCAATAACTCCTTTAAAGGCGAAAGCATCAATCGCTATACCTGGGATAAATAATCACTGTAGACGGATCCTAAATACATGCTGACCCAAGCCGAACCTCTGGTTAAAAGCAAAAAAGTCCCCGGACGCATTGGAGAACTCGTCCAGTTTCCGTTGCAGCGAGTTCATATTGAACTGACCAACGTCTGTAACTTTGACTGCACATTTTGTCCCAAGCAGGAGATGACGCGCAAGTATGAATACATGGATTACGAACGCGTCTGTGCCATCATCGACCAGGTCGCCGAGTACAACCTTGCGGAGAAGATCACTTTCCACGTGATGGGCGAACCGTTCATGCATCCTCGGTTTTTCGATATTCTCGACTACGCGGCGAAGCTCAATGTCAAAACGGGCATCACCACCAACGGAACTTATTTGGACGAGGAAATGGCCGCCCGCCTGGAAAAAGTGACGGTCTCGCAATTGAACATTTCCCTGCAAACACCGGATGAGGAATCCTATAAAACCCGGAAATCCCGGCGCATGGAATTCGATGAATATCAAAAACGCATCCTGAGATTCATCAGCGCCTGCCTCAAGCACAAGACTCCGCCGAAATTAAAAGTCCATTTTTTGAACACCCAGATTAAATCAGACGTTCCGGGGGAAGATTGGTCGCTCGGAACCATGAACGTGATCAACAACACCAACGATTTGCGCAAGACTTTCAGCCGCTGGGCCAAAGAAGTCCACAAAGTCTGCCCACCCATGAGTGCTGAAGAAATCGCCGAGGTTGAAAAGCGGATCGAGAAATTATCCACGTTCAAATGGAACGTTGTGAACGTCGCGCCAAATATTTTCTTCGAGACTTATATCCTCGACACCTGGGGAAACGCTTTCGTTGGCGATGGCGTCATACCGACAAAAATTGGCTACTGCAGTGCCTTGACAGATCATTTTGCCATCCTCTGCAACGGCGACATGACGTACTGTTGCAAGGATTACAACGGCAATACCAAATCAGGGAATGTGTTTGAACGGCCCATCGTGGATATCCTGAACAATGAACACATCATTGCCGCGATTGAGGGCTTCAAGGATAATAAAGTCGTCCATCCCTACTGCCAGAAATGTCTGGGAGGTAGCACCCGATTAAAATCCATCGGTAACGCCCTGGGGTCGATCATCATTTGGAAATACCTGAAAAACTTTTTCTATAAAAAGGCTTAACACCAAGAGTCGGGATGTAGCGCAGCCTGGTAGCGCACTTCGTTCGGGACGAAGGGGCCGGAGGTTCAAATCCTCTCATCCCGACCATATTTTATAATGGGTTACGGTTTAAGCCGTAGCCCATTTTTTGTAATGGCTAACGAACCGGCTAACATTTGAAGCTAAATTCGTACTCAAACCCCCTCCCACTATAGTCCCACTTGTGCGAGATTTCCTCTAAGGTAGCCGATAGGGATCATTGCGGTTTTGAGGCTGGCAACCTATATTTATCTGGCAGGGTTAGATGATGAGAGGAGGTCAGTCGTGTTAGTTGCCGCTATTGAGAGAAACCAAGCGTCTAAGGGTGACAAAATCGTGGCAAGAGTTATGCCCTCCCTACGATCCGCGTCAATTGCAATAAGAGATGAGCCTTCAAACTTTCGTAGGCAACTCCCCGGGAGAGATTTGCGAAATGAGGATAGAAGGCATGGTGACCGGCGCAACCGGCCCTCTGAGTCAACCGCCCAATCCTTTCAAATTGGAGGCCCTGATTACATCGTTTCTTTGAGCGAATCTGCAAGGAAATATCGAGGTCAACCCTTATCTTAAGCCTCCTCCCGCACCCTCAATTAACCTCTCCCCTCCCCTTAGTCGCCACAATCAATTCCAGTTCGTCCAGGACTTCCTTTGAGGTCAATATCCCCTTACGCTCCAGGACGTTGATCAGAGCTTCCAACTGGTAGGCATTTGACAGGGCCAGTTCTTCAACAGTCACGGTCTTTCGCTCTTTTGGGTCTTCTGGCATGGTTCAACCGTCATTTTATTTATGGCAATCTGCAACCATCAGTTTGTTGGTAATTATAGGCCCTGCCGCTTTCGCAGTTCCCCAAACCACCCGCCCAGATCCCATTTCATCCAATTGAAAAAGGTAATGTTCTAAAGCCCCTGCAGGGTAAAAGACCATTATTAAAATCGTTCCCTTTTTAGGGTCTGCATAAAGCACTTCCACCAATGCCCTATCTTCTTTAACGCTCCTAGTTTTATTAATGGCATCCTTAATGATAATGTCCGGCTTTTCTCCATCCATGGTAAAAATAATCTGCCCTTTGGGAATTTGATCCGGTTGCCATCCCTCTTCATCAGCAGGGACAATGCCACCGGGAAAAAAATATGCATACCCTTTGGAGCCACCACAAACAGTAATTACGTCAGCAGAAACTTGACAAATTGAACAAAAATAGAACGCAAGGGCAAAGAGAATAATCCTTTTCACGAGCCACCTCTGAGGTTTTGGGATGCCTGGTATTATTTCAGGGGGAAGATATTGTCAAACTAGGTTATTATTGGCGCATGTTCAACATATTCTTTGTCTTTTTATTGCTAATGGTTCCCGCTCCCGCCGTTTATGGAGAAATAATTTCAGAAGGGTATTATTCTTTTGAACCGCTCGATTATATAGTTGAAGGGGAAACAGTTGGTTGTGGGTTCGAGATTACGGCCATAAATAAAGAAATATTATTTTTGGATGCCTCTGTTAACCTAAATTATTCCAAGAAACCTAAGTCATTACTCATGCATAGTTGCAACCAATTTCCTAAGGTTTCACTTTAGATGAATTTTATTAGCATATCCTGGGAAGTTGTTCCCCCGCGAGCATCTGCACCACCCGCTTACCGCCAATGGGTGAGCGCATGAGCACCATTTCAGGGTGGTCCACCACCACTTCCCCTATAACAGCTGCCTCCGCTCCCAGAGGATTTTTTCGTAATTGCCATAAAACTTTATCCGCATCCTGTGGAGCGACCACCGCCACGAATTTTCCTTCATTGGCTACGTATAACGGATCGAGCCCAAGCAGTTCACACGCTCCCCGGACTTGATCCCAAATGGGAATGCTGGTCTCCGTAAGTTCGATGCCGACTTTAGATGCCTGGGCAATTTCGTTCAACGTGCTGGACAGACCGCCCCGGGTCGGGTCGCGAAGGCAATGGATGTTGGCACTGACTTCCAAAATCTCTCGTATCGGAGCCGCAAGGGACGCACTGTCGCTTTTGAGTTCGGTTTCAAAATCGATCCCCTCGCGCACGGACAAAATCGCAATGCCGTGGTTGCCGATGGCCCCGCTTAATCGGAGAAAAACCCATCGTCTGCCTCAACCGCTTTTCTGAAGACAGCGACGAGGAAATCGACCGCGTCCGCAAACATTGTGAAACCGTTCTCCAGGTACCTTTCGTCGAAAGCAATGTGTTCGCGGAGGGCGGAAAAGGCGGTCTGGAGCTTGCGCGGATCGTAGTGAAACATGCGGAAAAGGCATCGTCCCCGTTTCATCCCCTGTACGACTGGAACGATGCGGTGACCACCAAAATAGAAACCGTCGCCCGCGAGATGTATGGCGCAAAAAAAATCATTTACACCAAGAAAGCTGAACGGGATTTAATGTCCATAGAGAAACTGGGCTACGGCAACCTGCCGGTGTGTATCGCCAAAACGCCAACCTCTCTCACCGATGATCCCAAAATCTATGGCAGGCCCGAAAACTTCCCGGTCACCGTGCAGGAAATCCGGATCGCCGCCGGAGCCGGATTTCTGATCCCCATCACCGGCGACATCATGCGCATGCCGGGGCTTCCCAAAAATCCCCAAGCGGAAAATATTGATGTTGCGGAAGGAAAGATCCTGGGAATTAAATAATGGGCACCTCTAAAAATTAGTATTTACAGAAAATAGAATCGTGTGCAAAAGTTTCTTAAATCAGTGGCACGGGCGACCTATCCTTAAATTTTATGCGGAAGTGCGGAATTTAATTCCGTGCGGACAGGCAGGAAAGCCTGTCCTACTAAAACAAAAGACGCTTCTTTGAATTGGCGATTCGGTGCCGGTGTTAATTTTTAGAGATGCCCATAAATGAGCTTCTAGCCATTCGGGACAGAGGGGTAAGCATGAACCTTGTCACCCGGCCCCGACATAGAAACAATCCACACCCCACGGTCATTCAAAAGATGCACATAATGCGTGTCCAATAAAGCTTGAATGTGCTCACCCCATTCGATAATAGTTCTCTCAAAATTTAAACGCCTTTTTTCCATCATAAGGATTCCAGTTCCAGATGCCCCTGAGACCATGGAGGTTGCTGCTTGCTTAACTCCTTAAACTCTCACCCAAGAGGATTTTCATAAAATATATAGCTGGTGGAATAATCACTGAATTCAAAATAAACTTTTTTCTCCCCTGGGTCTTTAACGAGGTTTTTATTTTCGTCCAGGATACCGTAACCATAACGATACGGTCTGGGGGCATTGCCGCTGGTGCTGACCGCAGTAGAAATCTTATCAATTTTAATAAAGCGTTTGACAAGTTCAGTCCCTGCATAAATATCCAGAACGCCATCGGTTCCGGTATAGTTTTGAACGGACCTGCCTATTTTGTTCTGGGCTTCCTGCGTGCATCCTGTGAAAACTAATAAAAAAATCATCGTAATAAAAAACAGTATTCTGTTCATAATCCCCTACCCTCTGTTTGAGTCTGAATTCTTAAATTTATTTCAGAACAATAACAATGGTGTCGTTTGCATAAGGCCATAAGATAAATGTATTTCCCCTACTATAGAGGCAATCCGGTTTTTAGAAACTTGTTTACCTCCTGAACCATAGCCGATTCAATCATCTTGCTGGTGTTTACCCAGTCTGCTAAAAGTTTTGCCAAAAACGGAGGCATACCAAGTAAATCGTCCATACCCGGTTTTGCGTGGACAGCTTTCCCCTCTTTGAACCATACTTGCGGAGCCAATGTGAACCGAGCCGGGAAAGAATCTCCGTTAGTGATTATTTTACAAACCACAGGTTGCCGGGGAACTTCCAGAACCTTCTCGTTTAGAAGGGCAGTAAAAATCTTTTCACGGGCAACGGAAACTTTGACCTGGCAGGCTGCATTCCGCACTACACCCGCCGTGGTCGCTTTCAAGTCCTTTTGAATTTTTTTATCCAAATCAAATTTTAATGTGCAGTCAATATTTTTAAATGCGGGGTTCTGGAGCTTGGCAATGCAAGGTTGGGCGGAAACATTGTCTAATGCCTCAAGTGGGAAGGTATTAAAACAAGCTAATAAAAGTAATATAAACCCAATCAGCCAGGGCTCACAGCCTGTGAGAAAGTTTTTCAATGAAGGCATTAAGTTTTATTTCTCCTCAATACTGTCCGGTTAAATTCTTGAGATTGTTGCTATAGCATTTTCTGAAAAATAAATACTCTATTTTTCAA
>JAQCGX010000058.1 GCA_027619975.1 Nitrospinota bacterium | reverse complement strand
GTCTGGTGCGACTATCTCGCCAAGTTCTGCCAGTTCCCGGTGAAGTTCCCAGCCGATCTGGCCATTTTTCCCAATCAGCAAAATACGCATTTAAAGTGGTGAAAGTCAGGTTATCGAATTTAATTTAAGAAGAGCAACCGTGTCAAGATTTTCCGCGCCGGGCCAGGGAAAGTAAATATTGCCCATAGCCGTTCTTATTGAGCGGCGCCGCCAGTTTTTCCAGGTCGGTTGCCGAAATCAGCCCCAGGTTGTAGGCGATCTCCTCCGGGCAGGAAATTTTGAGACCCTGGCGATTTTCGATGGTCTCAATGAAGTTGGCGGCGGCCAGCAGGGAGTCGTGCGACCCGGTATCCAGCCAGGCGTAACCCCGTCCCATTTTTTCCAGGGTCAACTGGCTCTTTTCCAGATAGGCCTTGTTGACATCGGTGATTTCCAGTTCGCCCCGAGCCGAGGGTTTCAAGCTGGCGGCGATATCCACGACGGAGTTATCGTAAAAATACAATCCGGTGATGGCATAGTTGGACTTTGGCTGTTTGGGTTTTTCTTCAAGGCTGACAACTTTTCCCGCAGCGTCGAACTCGGCAATTCCATAACCCTCCGGGTCCTTGACCCAATATCCGAACACGGTGGCCCCTTGCTCTCGTTCTCTGGCTTTTTGCAAAATGGAACCCAATCCCTGCCCATAGAAAACATTGTCGCCAAGGATGAGACAGCACCCATCATTGCCGATGAACTCCCGGCCAATGATAAACGCCTGCGCCAGCCCTTCGGGGTTCGGTTGCGCCGCATAACTTATTTGAATGCCCCATTGACTGCCGTCCTTGAGCAACGCCTGGAATAAAGCCTGGTCGGCAGGTGTGGTGATTATCAGGATGTCTTTGATGCCCGCGAGCATGAGGGTGCTCAAGGGATAATAGATCATTGGCTTGTCGTACAGCGGCATCAATTGTTTGCTGACCACCTGGGTCAGGGGGAACAGCCGTGACCCCGAACCGCCGGCAAGAATGATTCCTTTATTTATCATAAAAGTTGTGTAGAGCTTCTCAAGATTGATATTTTTAAGTTTTTGTAACTGCCAAACCCCTAAGAGAGCTTGGTATAAGAACAAGAGCCCCTCATCCCCGCCTTCTCCCCAGAGGGGAGAAGGGGTTTTCCCCTCTCCCCCATTGGGGGAGAGGATTAAGGTGAGGGGGAATTTAGTTTTTCTAGCATAAATTTTTCCGTTTCCTAAGAGCCGAGTCCCAACCGTTCGCCGCGATAGGCTCCAGACATCACCCGCTCGACCCAGGTCTGGTTTTCCAGATACCATTGGATGGTTTTACGAAGTCCGGTATCAAATGTTTCCTTTGGACTCCAGCCCAGCTCGCGTTGTATTTTCCCTGAATCAATGGCATAGCGACGGTCGTGCCCCGGTCGATCAGCAACGAATTTGATGAGTGATTTGTGCGGCTTAAAAGAAGACTTTGGCGCCATTTCATCGAGGAGACTGCACAGAGTGTGGACCATTTCAAGATTGGCCTTTTCGTTGCTTCCGCCAATGTTGTACACTTCGCCCAGGCGGCCTTTTTCGAGAACCGCAAGAATGGCGCGGCAATGATCTTCGACATAAAGCCAGTCGCGGATTTGTTGTCCATCGCCATAAACCGGAAGCGGCTTTCCTGTCAATGCATTATGAATCATCAACGGAACCAGTTTCTCTGGAAACTGGCAGGGGCCGTAATTGTTGGAGCAGTTTGTGGTCAGAACCGGAAGCCCGTAAGTCTGGTGGTAAGACCTCACCAGATGGTCAGAGGAAGCTTTTGAAGCGGCATACGGGGAGTTGGGTGCATACGGGGTTTCTTCGGTAAAATATCCCGTTGCCCCAAGAGACCCGAACACTTCATCGGTGGACACGTGCAGAAACCGGAAACCGGCTTTCTTTTCACCTTTGAGCGCACTCCAGTACTTGCGGGCGGCTTCCAGGAGTTTGAAGGTTCCCGTAATATTAGTTTCAATGAACGGCGCCGGACCGTCTATGGAGCGGTCGACATGCGATTCCGCCGCAAAGTTGATAATGGCATCCGGCTGGTGTGCTTCCAGCAATTGGGAAACGCGATCGGGGTCGCAGATATCGCCTGCCTCGAAGGCATAGTTCGGATGCGAGGCAACGGATGCGAGGGATTCCAGATTCCCGGCATAGGTTAATTTGTCGTAATTGAGAACTTTGACGTCATCGGAGGTAAGCAGGTTTAAAATGAAATTGCAGCCGATAAAACCAGCGCCGCCGGTCACAAAATGGGATTTCATATTGGAAGAGTCAGCCTGATGCTTTATCGGGTTGAAGAAATTTCTACCACTTCGAGGGAGTATATGCGGTCTTTTTCAGGTTTGCAAGAGGGTCGAACGGCTGGATTCTTTTCTTGATCAATGGATAAATCGATGGATAAAACGAATCCGGTAGCAGTCATCATTGTGAACTGGAACTTGGGCAAAGATCTGGAGAAATGCCTTGCCGCGCTGACCCATCAAACCCGCCCGCCGCAGGAAGTGATCGTCGTGGACAATGCGAGTTCAGATGATTCGCTCTCAGGAATTGAGGAACAATTCCCACATGTCGAATTGATCCGCCTCCATGACAATACCGGGTTTTCTCATGCCAACAACCTGGGTGCGGAAAAAGTGAAAGCCTGTGACTGGATCGCTTTTTTGAATCCAGATGCTTTTGCTGAACCTAATTGGCTGGAAAACCTGATCCGCGCCGCAGAAGGCAAGCCGGAGTTTTCATTTTTTGGCAGTCATATGTTGCGCCATGGGGCCGCCGATGCGATGGACGGAACCGGGGACATCTACCATGTCAGCGGTTTGGCCTGGCGGCGGGATCACGGTTTGAGTGCATCAAAAACCAATAGAAGGACGGATGAAATTTTTTCAGCCTGCGCGGCGGCGGCGATGATCCAGAAGGATATTTTTCTTGAGGCTGGTGGGTTTGACGAAACCTTTCATTCCTATTTTGAAGATGTCGATCTGGGTTTTAGAATCCGCTTGGCGGGGCATCGCTGTCTTTATGTTGCCGATGCCGTGGTGGCGCATGTGGGGTCCGGGTCCACGCACCGCACCAGCGATTACGCGGTCTATCATGGCAACCGCAATCTGGTTTGGGCCTATGTGAAAAATATGCCCAGTTACCTTTTATGGATTTATCTTCCCCAGCATTTGCTCGCCAATATCGCGGCTTTGCTTTGGTTCACGATCCAGGGAAAAGGCAAGGTTATCTTTCGGGCGAAGTGGGATGCCGTCAAGGGCCTGCCGAGAGTTCTCGCCCAGCGCAAAACAATCCAGGGCAATTTAAAAGTCTCAGTCCGCGAGATAAGAAGGGTGTTGGTCAAGGGCTGGTTCCTGCCTTACTCCAAACGCAAGAGAGCGGTTTAAAGGATTTTTTAAATCACATGGAACCCTTGAAGCAGAAAAAACAAAACCCGTTGTTTACCGCAAAGGCGCAGAGGACGCAAAGAAAACCAAGAGAAAAATTGGACAGGATTAACAGGATAGACAGGATGAAAAACAAACTCCTCCCCTTACGAATGAGACCTTTGCGTAAGTCGAGAATCTTCATGGAGTTTGCCCTGAGACTATTCTATACGTCATCGCGAGCCGCAAAGCGGCGTGGCGATCCAGGATTCTGGATTGCTTCACTTCGTTCGCAATGACGGGTTACGCAAAGGTCTCCTTACGAAGGGGAGGCTGGGAGGGGTGGTTTCACCGCCAAGATGCAGAGAACGCAAAGAAAGCCTGGAGGAAAAATCCCTCTCCCCTCCAGAGGGGAGAGGCTAGGTGAGGGGAGGACTTGTTTTACAAAATTTCTTTAATCATTTCTGCATCTCCCGCAACCGTTTTTGGATGGCTTCGCGGCGGGCCGGGTCATCATTTAATTGCAACGCCACCTCCAGATGTTGGCGGGCCTGATTGGGGTTGCCTTTAGTATCCAGCAGAAGAACGGCCAGGTTGTAATGCGCGTCCGGCAAATTGGGATTGAGGGAAACGGCGTTGTTAAACTCCAGAATTGCTTGTTCCGGTTTTTTGCTTTGAATGTACAAAATCCCCAGATTGTTATGCGCTCTGGCCTCGGCTGATGGGTTTCCCTGCACGCTTTTGAAAGCTTCTATTGCCAGACTCTCTTTTCCCATTGCCGCGAAAATTTTACCTGCTAACAAACGCCCCTCGGCGGAACCGGGAACTTGTTGCAGGTAGCGGTTGATATCCTGCTCCGCTTCTTCTCCAGCAATGGTACGGGTTATCGGACCCTGGCATGGAGGAAGCGCTGTCTGATCGGATCAGTTTCCGGCGTTTTGTAGGTTTGAGTTTGTCCATGCCGCTGGCGATGGCGGGGCTTTTGGGACTGTTTATGAAAAGCGGGTTTCTGAAAGACATCCGTCTTGCGCTCCTGGCTTACCTGGCAGGGATATTTTCGATCATTCTTTTGTACCCGGAGGATTCTGCCTCTTACGGTCACCGGCACCTGATATCCGCGCTTCCGGTGTTTGCCTTGGGGTTGGCGCGGTTGCTTGAATGGTGCTCGAACCGTAAAGGCTTGTGGCCTGTGGCAATGAGCCTTGTCATTATCGGGGTGCTGGCGCAATACTTTATGATCGTTCAGTACAAGGTTTCCCTGCCTTACAACCACCCGCAATTTACCTGGGAGGCGTTGGCAAATCTTCCTCATCTGGTCCTGGAGAGGCCCGGTCAATTATTGCGATCGTCCAATTTTTTTAAGTTGATGTTTCTGGACAATCCTGGGAAAGCGGATTTCAGGGATGTTCTTTTCATGGTAATTTTCCCCCTGTCTCAAGGGATCGCCATCCTTGGGGTCGGCTGGCTGGTGGTCCGGTTTCCTTTTAAAAACCGCATTCAGACTATTTTGTCTTCGCCCAAAATCCTGCTGGGAATGGGAATGTTCACGTCCCTGTTATTGATTGGAATTCTACTTGGGGCCGCTCCCATAAAAACACCGGAAGAAATTCAAGCCAGGGTGGACTATTTTAAGCGGTTGCAGGAAGGAGACTCCCTGTTGGCGGGCAGAAAATTGGAACAGGCGCGATTGGCTTATCAGGAAGCGGCTGAATTATTGCCTTCGCACTGGAACCCCTACTTCAAATTAGGGGCGAGTTGGAATGTGCAGGGCAATCTGGATCAGGCCAATGCGTTTTACGCCAAAGGGTTGCAGTTGAATCCGACTCATACCGTGGCGTTGACCAATTATGGCAATAACCTGAATTTTATGGGAAAATTAGAAGAGGCGGAAAGCAAGCTGAAAGACGCCATCCGCGCCTGGCCCTTCAATAAAATCGCCTATGACGCCCTGGCGCAGGTGTATATTAAAATGCAAAAACCGGATCAGGCGGTGGCCGAACTCAAGCGGGCGTTGGACATGGACCCGAATTACGGAGCCGGGCACGTCAACCTGGCGGTGGCGTATACTCTGTTAAATAGAGGGGAGATGGCCGTAGCGCATCTGAATCGGGCCGTAGCGCTGGGTATCAAAGGCCCTGTGATCGATCAACTGGTAAGTTTGTACAATAAAGAAACTTCTGGCGCGAAGCCGCAATAAATTTAAAAAGCAGGTAATGTGATGATTGATGAAATAGATTATTTCCCCAAAAGAGATAAATATAAGAAAAAAAAGGGCGGCGATAGCGCCGAGGAATGGGATGCCTTGAAAAAAGTCAAAACCGGTCAGGATACCGCCAAAGGCAAACCTCAAATAAAACCGGGAAAAGAGAAAGCCCCGGAAAACAAAAAAGAATAGAATTCTGAGACACCGTTTTTTTTCCTCATGCCGAACTTCCCTTGTTCCCCGCCTTTGAAAAAACTGAGCCAGTCCTTTCAATTTCTGAAACTTTGAAAAGTGTACCGTCCAGTAGTCAGATGGTATAATACCTGGAACAATATTCCCTTAACAAACGATTTGGAGTTGGCTCATGACCGTGATTCGTAATTGGCATGTAAAGTGTGCTCATCTATATACAGCAGGAATTCTTGCCGTATTTATGTTATGGCCTGCTCAGGCTTTTAGTGGGATTGCTGAAACTCTCGCTTCCGGCGATGTGGCTCTAGAGAAGAAGGAATATTCCGTCGCGGAAAAATTATTTTCCCAGGCGTTGGAGACGGACCCGGAAAATTTTCGCGTTATGAAGTCTCTCGCCGAAACAAAGATCGGTTTGAAAAAGTATCAGGAAGCCAATGATTTGATCGACCGGCTTCTGGCAATGAAGGTTTCCAACGGCAGACAAGTTCTCGTGACCCTTGAAGGGGAGACGGAAGCGCTGGAAGCAGAATTGGTGGATGAAACCGTTATTTTGGAAGAAGCCGACAAGAACAATATGCGAAACTACCTGAATCCGGCAAGTTCCGAACCCGTTGCCCATTACCGGTTTTTCTTTTTAAAAACTGGGAAGATGGAATTGGTCCCAAAGCACAGGGCGACGTTTAAATACATTGGCGTGCCGCGGCAAGATAGGGTGTATGTGCAGGAAATGCAAAGCGATGTCAAAATTCAATTGATTCAGGCGGAAGGTTCCGGCGCACCGACTGAAATGGTTAGCATCGAAGCGGGTTGTTTTCAAATGGGCAGTGATAAAGGCGCTCAAGATGAACAACCGGTGCATGAAGTTTGCGTTTCGGCATTTAAAATGGATAAGTTTGAAGTGACCCAGAGACAATTCCAGCAAACTATGAATACCAATTCTTCGCGTTTTAAAGGAGCCGATCTGCCCGTTGAAAGCACCACTTGGATTGAAGCGGATATCTACTGTACCAAGGTTGGCAAGCGTCTGCCTACCGAAGCGGAATGGGAATACGCCGCCCGAGCGGGGTCTACAACCAACTTCTATTGGGGAGATGAGTTTGATCCTAAAAAGGCCAACTATTGCGACCAATCCTGCTCGGCAAATTTAAGAGACCCAAATAACTCTGACGAGTTTGCATTCACCGCCCCGGTAGGGTCTTTTCCTCCCAATGCCTATGGCCTTCACGACATGGCCGGCAATGTCAACGAATGGGTTGCCGATTGGATGGAAACCAACTATTACCGGATGAGCCCTAAGAAAGATCCAAAGGGTGCGTTTCGATCGGAACGCGTCATGCATGGTGGAACCAATAACAAAATTTTTAGAGGCGGTTCTTGGACAACCGGCGCTTCCGATTTGCGACCCTCAAACCGCAAAGCTATGTGGGTGGACTACCGGATTGATAGCGTGGGATTTCGCTGTGCGGTGGATTTTTAAAAAAGGGAGTTTTTTACTCTGGATTAAATTTTCATGATTCCCGCAATTTGGTTTTAAGAATTTTCCCGGTGGCGTTTTTGGGAAGCGATTCATAGAACTGGATGCTGTCGGGAATCATGAAAGCCGGAAGCCGTTTTCTGCAGAACTCCTTGAGCGCATGTGCATCGGCCGTGGCGCCTTCTCTTAAGACAACGCAGACTTTGACCTTTTCCCCCAGCCGGTCATCGGGGATGCCGATGGCGGCTACTTCCAAGATTCCCGGATGGTTCATCATCACGTTTTCAATGGTGAGTGGAGCGACGTTCTCCCCGGCGCGGATGATGAGGTCTTTTTTCCTGCCCGCCGAAATATAAAGCAGGTTGTTTGCATCCATATGGCCGAGGTCTCCGGTTTTTAACCACCCGTCGCTGGTTAAGATTTCTTCGGTTTCCTTTGGGTTTTGCCAATACCCCTGCATGACCGTTTCTCCCTGTACCCAGATTTCCCCCACATCTCCTTGCTTGACAGGTTGCCCCGTTTCGTCAACGATTTTAAGTTGTAAATTTTTCAGCACCGGGCCTACCGAACCGGGAACACCTCCATTTTGAAAGGTGTTGACGGCGATCACGGGAGAGGTCTCGGTGAGCCCGTAGCCTTCCAGCACGGCGGTCCCAAGAATGTCCCGGACTCTTTCGTGCAAGACTTCCGGCAACGAAGCGCCTCCTGAGATGCAAGCGCGGAGTGAGGAAACGTCGTAACCGCCGCGTGCAAAGATATCAAGGAGGAAGGAATAAATCGTCGGTACCAACGGAAGCAGGGTGGCCTGGTGTTTGGTGACGGTGGCAAGAATGGTTTTTGGAGCAAATTGTCTTAACAGGATCAGTGTGGCTCCCTGCCGCAAAAGCACGAGAGACATGATGTTGCCAAAAGAATGAAATAACGGCAGGGCGACGATGGCCCGGTCTTTACCGGAAATTTCCAAATGCTCCAGAAACCCGTCACAATTGGTGTTGAATTGCTTCTCGTTGAGCATCACTCCCTTAGGACGGCCCGTGGTGCCGGAAGTATAAAAAATCGTGTCGGGAATGGATGGGTCCTTGCTGTGCGGGCCTTCCTTGTGGTTGCCAAGTAGTAAAAAATCCTCGAAGGCCAGGGTGCCGGGTCCCAATGGCGCGAGGTCGACTTCTCCGACCACAATTTTGTGCAGGAACATCTGGAAAAAGGGCAGGGTTTCTTTTTTTATAAACATCGAGTCCACCACCAGAGTATCAACCCCGGCATTTTTAGTGATGAAAACCAGATCCTCCGGGCCCAGAAGGAAATTAAACGGAACAATGGGCAGACCTTTGTGTAATGCGCCCAGAAAGGCAATCAGGTACTCCTTTTGATTCAGGCAAAAAATCCCCAGCTTGCTGTGCGGGTTGAGGTCGAGTCCGGTCAAGGCGCTGGAGAACTTTTCAACCTGCTCCAAAAGTTCACGATAGGTGAGGGTTTGGTCGCCGTCAATAATGGCCGGATGATCGGGAATGTTTTCAGCGTGGGTTTTGATATAATTATAAAATTCAAGCGCCATGATTGCCTCGAAGAATTTTTTAGATCAGATAATTATAAAGACAAATTTTTATTGATATGGATTAATTTTAGGGCATCTCTAAAAATAGACTAAATGTTCCTAATCGTTAATTTAAGGAGATGGCTTTGTTTTAGTG
>JAQCGX010000057.1 GCA_027619975.1 Nitrospinota bacterium | reverse complement strand
TCTTTACCAATAGTTTTACTGTTCACTGGGGCATAATACTTACGGGTTTTACTCTTGTAAAAACCCCATATTGTTCTGGTAGGTTTACCCATATTGTAATCAAACTTACGGGTATTATTTAACCAGATACTTACAACATGAAAACCATCGCCGCATCTCTTTGCGGGGCTTCCATTCCGGCGGTTATTTTTTATTTCCTGATGTAACAATCAAGTCCCACTTACCATCTATTCTCTGTACCCCTGCTGATTTCCGTTGGCCTCCCGGCCTTGGCGGGTGGCTTTGTCCCTCTCCTCCCAGAATAATTCCTATTGTTCTTCGCAATTATATTCCGTATCCGAGGTCCATTTTACTTTGAGATGGTTGGGAAATCGGGTGGTCTTATCCACCTTGGCCATTTTCAGGTCCTGGCACGATAATTTTCTGATTTGTCGTAGATCCGCACCCATAAGCAATACGTCCTTCAAACACGTCCCTTCCAGGTTGGACCCCTTGAGGTTGGCGCGCTGCAGATCGGCGCCTTCAAGGTCAGCGCCCTGCAAATGCGCCTGATGAACCTGAGCATCCTGCAGGTTGATGCCGCGCATATTGGCCTGCTTGAGATTGGCTCGCATGAGATAGGCTTCCCGCATATTGGCATTGCTCAAGTCCGCCTTAGGCAGAAATCCCTTTTCAAATTTGGCTCGACGCATATAAGCGCCGCTGAGATTGGCTTCGCTGAGGTTAGCGCCATAGAAATCCGCGCCGCTGAGGTTGGCCTTGGCAAGATTCGCCTTGTTGAGGTTGGCCCCGCTGAAATCGGCTTCACTGAGAAAAGCCTCGCTGAGGTTGGCTTCCCTGAAATCGCCCTTACTGAGATTGGCCTTCGCAAGATCTGCTTTACTGAGATCGGCGCCCTTGAGGTTGCCTTTTGAAGCAACGACTTTCCTTTTATCAACCCGAATCTCTTCCGACATGGTATTTGCGATTCCCTTTTCTATTGTTGCGATTCATTGTTTCGGCGCATCCTGCCGTTAGGGTAAATTTATTGGCAACTATCCTAACACACCTTTATTTATAACGAATCAAAGGTGATTTCTTTCATATTATCCAGTACCCGGCCCACCGGGTCAAACCCTATGGAGAGGGAACGTTGGTATGAGTGAGCATCATGATGCCGTGTTATACGAAATCCAGAAAACCGTCAGCGAGACCGTCGATCGCTCCCATAGAATTGCTGGCCCCCTGGCCTGCGATGTGGCGACCCGGCATTATGGCCTTGGGCTGATTGTCTGCCGGGGCTTTCTGGAACGCGAGATGAACAAAATTATCGAACTCCCTGAGCCTGGGAAATTCCCCAAACGGATGAAAAATATCACCGGCAAACCGGTGATCCCGGCAATCGACTTCTGGCATCATAAATTCGACCCGGAAGACAAATGGTATGGCTGGCAGGAATTGGCCAACTGTTTCCGGTTGGCGGATTGCTGTGTCGGCAACCAGATGAATCTCAGTGGACAAGGAGCGAGGGTCAAGGCCTTTCGCAAGCAATTGCAGGCGGGAGAGATCAAGGATAGTAAAAAGAAATCGATCCCCACCTATTTTGAGCTCGATTCCGCAGGCGAGCTGATATTAGCGAAGGAAGCGCTGAGCCGTTTCGCTCAGCTCACAGGCGAGTGGGTGCATTGGGTGGAGAAACATTTGCGCCGGAGAAAGAAGTAATAATCAATGCACTTCGTTCCAGTTGTGGCCCCAGCCCATATCGACGATGAGCGGAACGGAAAATTGATACACGCCTTCCATTTCCTGTTTCACCAGATCATGCATTTCTTCTTTTTCAGCGGGCGGGCATTCGAAAAGCAGTTCGTCGTGAACCTGCAGGATCATCTTCGATTGCAGTTTCTTGTGTTTCATTTGCCGAGATAGATTGATCATCGCCACCTTGATCAAGTCGGCGGCGCTTCCCTGAATCGGCGAGTTGATGGCGATCCGTTCCGCCGCCTCCCGCACCTGCCGGTTTTTACTGCCGATGTCGGGCAGGTAGCGTTTGCGATTCATGATGGTGGTGGTGAACCCCAGCTCTCGCGCTTTGGCAATGGCCCCATCCATGAAAATTTTGATGCGCGGATACAGAGCAAAATACTGGTCGATGAATTTCTTGGCTTCCTGCATGGAGATTTTTAATTGCCTGGACAGGCCAAAGGCGCTCAACCCATAAATGATACCGAAGTTCACCGCCTTGGCCATGCGCCTGGCGTCCTTGTCAACGGCATCCAGCGACGTTCCAAAAATTTCCGCCGCCGTCCGGGAGTGAATGTCTTCCCCCTTTTGAAACGCCTGAATCAAAGTTTCGTCGTCGGAAAGATGCGCCAGAATTCTAAGCTCGATCTGCGAGTAGTCCGCAGACAGCATGAGGTTGCCGTCCTCCGCGATGAAGGCTTTGCGGATCTCTTGCCCCATCTCCGTGCGGATGGGAATATTCTGTAAATTCGGGTCGCTGCTGCTCAAACGTCCGGTGGCCGCCACGGTCTGATTGAAAGAGGTATGCACCCGCCCGGTTTTTCGGTCGATCTCTTTTGGAAGCGCGTCCACGTAGGTCGATTTCAATTTCTGCAATTGCCGGTAGTTGTAAATTTTATCCGGCAATTCGTGTTGAGAGGCCAGCTCTTCAAGGACCGAAACGTCGGTCGAATATCCGGTTTTGGTTTTCTTGACGACCGGGAGCTTCAGTTTTTCAAACAAAATCACCGCAAGCTGTTTGGGCGAGTTGATATTGAATTCTTCTCCCGCCAGTGAATAGATGCTGATTTCACATTTCTGCATTTCTTTGTTCATCATCTTCGACAGATCGGCAAGGTGATGCTTGTCTACAAAGATCCCATTGACTTCCATTTCTGCCAACACTTCGAGCAGCGGCATTTCTATATCGTTGAACAGCTCGAGAAGCTCATCGGTCAACTTTGGCTGTAAATTTTTATACAAACGCCAGGTGATATCGGAGTCCTCCGCCGCGTATTCCGTGGCCCGCTCCACCTCGACCTCATCAAAACCGATCTGTTTGGCGCCCGTCCCCGCCACTTCCTTGTAGGTGATGGTTTTATGGCCCAATAGTTCCAGAGCTAAGTCGTCGAGACCGTGACCGCGCCGGGAGGGGTCGAGCACATAAGACGCCAGCATGGTGTCGAACTCAATCCCCTGCAAAAAGACGCCTTCACTTTGCAAAACGATCAGATCGTATTTGATGTTTTGTCCGACCTTTTTGATATTAGGATTTTCCAGAATGGGTTTTAATTTTTTGAACACCATTGCTTTATCCAGTTGCTCAGGAACACCCAGGTACCGATGCGTCAGCGGGATGTAACAGGCCTCGTGTTCTTTGAAAGCAAAAGAGATGCCCACCGTTTCGGCTTCGACGGGGTGCAGGCTGGTGGTTTCCATATCGAGGGCGAAAATGCTGGAAGAGTTCAGGTTGTCCAGAAGTTTCTCAAACGCTGTTTCGGTGAGAATGGTCTCATAGACATGTTGGGCCGGAGCAGACTCTTTTTCTTCCTTGGGAATCAGGGAAGAAAATTCCAGTTCTGTAAATAACCGGGTGAGCGCCTCACGATCGGTCTCCTGGGTCTTCATATCGCTGAGAGAGCAATTCAGGGTCAGGTTGGTATCGATGGTGACCAGTTGGCGGCTCAACAGAGCGTTTTCTTTATCCGTCGCCAGTTTTTCCTTTAACTTTTTTTTGTCGATTTCCTCAATATGCTCATACAGGTTTTCGATCGAATCGAATTTCTGAATCAGTTCGGCGGCGGTTTTAGGGCCCACTCCCTTTACGCCGGGAATATTGTCACTGGAATCGCCCATCAACCCCATCACTTCGATGACTTGTTCCGGGCCGACGCCAAATTTTTCGACCACGTCCTTTTTCTCAAACCGCTTGTTTTTCATCGTGTCCAGCATGTGGATGTCAGGACCGATCAACTGCATCATGTCTTTGTCGCCGCTGACGATGGTCACTTGCAACCCTGCGTTTTTCCCCTGCATAGCCAAGGTGCCGATGATATCGTCTGCCTCCACGCCAGGGACGCGGATGCTGTGAATGTTGTGGGCCTTGACAATAGGTTCAAAATACGGAAACTGCTTTTGCAAATCTTCTGGCGGCGCTTCGCGGTTGGCTTTATACTGGGGATACATTTCGTGACGAAAGGTTTTTTCCTTGCTGTCAAACGCAACAACGAGATAATCGGGGTTTTCATCGCGGACGACTCTTTGCAACATGGTGACAAACCCATACAGCGCGTTGGTGGGCAGACCCTTCGATGTTGAAAGGTTCTGGCGGACTCCGAAATAAGCCCGGAAAATATAGGAGGACCCATCTATCAGGTAGAGGGTTTCTTTTTTGCTCATGGCTTTGGGGGGTAAAAGTTTTCCGGAAGAAAGGCAGTGGAATATCCCCTCTGATCGACGAAAATTGATTATAGGGCCGGCGCATTGCCGAGTCCATTGAATTATGGTATGATACCACCCGGTTTAAACGCTAAAACTACTGAAAATAAAGGACTCCAGTGAGAATGAAACGGTGATGCGCGCATCCAAAAAACTCTCCACGCCAGGCTCGGTTCAGCAAACGCAGTCGCTGATCGAACGAGCCAAAAAGGTTCTTAAAATCGAGAGCGATGCGGTGGCCGGTCTCATCGGTAGAATCGATCAGACTTTTGCTCAGGTGGTGCTTGAACTGGACCGGTGTCAGGGCCATGTGGTGGTCGCAGGCATGGGCAAATCCGGGCTGATCGGCGCCAAGATCGCCGCCACCTTTTCCAGTATAGGCGTTCCGGCTGTTTTTCTGCATGCCGCCGAGGCCAGCCACGGAGATGTGGGGGTGCTTTCCAGAGGCGACGTGGTCATAGCGATTTCCAACAGCGGCGAGACTGAAGAGATCATCAAACTGCTTCCCACCCTCAACCGCATCAATTGTGCGCTGGTGGCGATGACGGGGAATTCAGACTCGACGCTGGCTAAAAGGTCCGACTATTTTCTCGATACCAGTGTTAAGGAGGAAGCCTGCTCTATCGGTCTGGTCCCGACAGCCAGCACGACGGCGGCTTTGGCTATGGGCGACGCCCTGGCAATGGCGCTGTTGGACCTGCGCGGGTTTCACGAAGAGGATTTTGCCCGCAACCATCCAGGCGGCAGTCTGGGACGAAAACTTCTCACGACCGTCAATGACCTGATGCATACTGGCGCTGAAGTTCCGAAAGTATTGGAAAACGCCAATATATATAAAGTGATTGAGGAAATGAGTAAGAAATGTCTGGGGACGACTTTAGTGGTGAACCCGGAGGGGGAGCTTAAGGGTGTCATCACCGATGGCGATCTTCGGCGGCTCATCGAAAAGAAAAAGGATATTTCAGATGTAGTGGCCAGTGATTTTATGGGAACCGGTCCCAAATGTATCCAAAAGGATCAACTGGCGGAAAAAGCGGTGCAGATTATGGAAGAACATACCATAACAGCCCTTGTGGTGATGGACGATGCCCGGAAGATTGAAGGGATCATCCATTTGCAGGATTTGCTCAAAGCAGGAATTGTTTGATTCTGTCACGGCCAAAAAATAATCCATTTAAAACCAAAATCCATCAAAGGTCCGATCAGCAAAAATGCTATAAGGAATCCTTTTGATTTGAAAGTTTGTTATGACCGGCAACGAGCTGAGAAAAAAATTCCTGAAATATTTTGAAGGGCAGGGCCATGTATTGGTGCCCAGCAGTTCGCTGGTTCCCAAGAGCGACCCCACCCTGCTGTTCACCAATGCGGGCATGGTCCCCTTCAAGAATGTCTTTCTGGGAGAGGAGCAGCGAGGCTACACCCGCGCCGCTTCCGTGCAGAAATGTGTCCGTGCGGGCGGTA
Source organism: Nitrospinota bacterium (assembly GCA_027619975.1). NCBI lineage: Bacteria > Pseudomonadati > Nitrospinota > Nitrospinota bacterium. The sequence goes on along the minus strand of JAQCGX010000057.1, from coordinate 3,167 downwards.
AGCACAACGATCTGGAAATGGTGGGGCACACGGCCCGTCACCACACTTTTTTCGAGATGCTCGGAAATTTTTCTTTCGGCGATTACTTCAAGAAAGAGGCCATTCGATACGGTTGGGAATTTTTGACTGAGGAGATCGGGCTTCCGAAAGACAAACTCTATGTGTCCGTCTATAAGGACGACGACGAGGCGTTCGATCACTGGCACAAAGACATCGGTCTTGCCACGGACCGCATCTACCGCCTGGGCGACAAAGACAACTTTTGGGCCATGGGCGATACGGGCCCCTGCGGTCCCTGCTCGGAAATCTTCATCGACCAGGGCGAAGCCATCGGTTGCGGAAAACCCACTTGTGAAGTTGGTTGCGACTGCGACCGCTATCTGGAAATCTGGAATCTGGTGTTCATGCAATACGACCGCGATGCTTCCGGCAAAATGTCCCCCCTGCCGAATCCCTGCATCGATACGGGAATGGGGCTGGAACGTCTGGCGGCTGTCGTCCAGGGGCAGCACAGCAATTTCCATTGCGATCTATTGATGGGCCTGATGGACGAAGTCAGCCTAGTGACTGGCAAGTCTTATGGTCAAAAAAAGGATCAGGACGGGTCCATCCGCGTCATCAGCGATCACGCCCGTACGGCGGCTTTTCTGGTCGGCGACGGGGTCTTGCCTTCCAACGAAGGCCGGGGCTATGTGCTGCGTCGCATCATACGACGGGCGCTCAGGCACGGCAAACTGCTCGACCAATCGAAGCCCTTCTTCTATCGCATCACCGACAAGGTGATTGAAAATTACAAAGATGTGTATCCCGAGCTGGAAGTCCATGCCGGGTTCATCAAAAAAGTGGTCCTCAATGAAGAAGAAAATTTCAGCAACACGCTCAATATGGGGTTTCAGAGAGTTGAGGAAATTTTGCAGAATCTCAAAAAGAAAAATTCAACCACCCTCCCCGGTGAAGAAATTTTCAAACTTTACGACACCTACGGTTTTCCCGTAGACCTGGCCGAGGAGATGGCCAAAGATGCCGGCGTCGAATTGGATATGAAAGGTTTCGAGAAGGCCATGCAAAGCCAGAAGGAAAAAGCGCAGGCCTCCTGGAAAGGTTCGGGCGAGAAGGAAGTGGCGCCTTTCTTTAAGGAGTTTATCAAAAACTCTCCGGCGACCCTTTTTCAAGGCTACAGCAGTACGCATGGAGAAGGGAAAATCCTCGCTATTCTGAAAAATGGTGCATCCGTTGAAACCGCGTCCGTGGGCGACGAAGTGGAACTGCTCCTGGATCAAACGCCGTTTTATGGTGAATCGGGAGGACAGGTGGGAGACCAGGGGTTGGCGTTTAACCTGGAGGTCCACCTGGAAATAATGAATGCCACCAAACCCTTATCGGAATTGATCGTCCATAAAGCACGGGTGATGAGCGGGACTTTAAAAGTGTCGGATTGCCTGAAACTTGAGGTGAGCCCGGAAAAACGCGGCGCTACCGCATTGAATCATACCTCCACACATCTTTTACAAGCGGCGTTGCACGAGGTTCTGGGAGACCACGTCAAACAGGCGGGTTCGTTGGTAACCTCCGATCGCCTGCGGTTCGACTACACACATTTTTCCCCGCTCACCGAGCGCGAGAAAAACCGCATCGAAGCCCTGGTCAACGAAAAGATTCGCGAGAATATCCCGGTTGAAACTGAGGAAATGAAGATTGAAAACGCCATGAAGGCCGGGGCAATGGCGCTTTTCGGGGAAAAATATGGCAACGAGGTCCGGGTCGTTTCCGTCCCAGGATTCAGCAAAGAACTGTGCGGTGGCACGCATATCACGGCCACCGGGGATATCGGGCTGTTTCGGATCATCTCCGAGACTGGAATCGCCTCTGGCGTTCGGCGTATCGAGGCTGTTACAGGTAAAACCGCCTATGAAAAAATACAAGCGGAGAATGAAACCCTGAACGCCATTCGGGCTCTGCTCAAGGTGCAACCGGACGAGGAAGTCAGCCGGGTGAAAAAGCTCATCGAGAAGACCCGGGAAGCGGAAAAGGAAGTTGCTGCCCTCAAGGAAAAACTGGTGAGCGGCAAAGGGTCCAACCTGATGGATGAGGTGAAAAAGATTGGCGATGTGTCCCTTCTGCTGAAAATGGTCGATGGCATGGACGCCAAAACGCTCCGCACTTTCATTGACAATGCCAAGAATCAGATGGGTTCCGGGGTGGTTGTGGTGGGCACGGCTATCGATGGAAAAGTAATGCTCGCAGCCGGCGTCACCAAGGATTTGACCGACCGGTTTCAGGCAGGGGCGATTATCAAGGAAATTGCGGGCATTGTTGGGGGGAGCGGGGGAGGACGGCCCGACATGGCTCAGGCGGGAGGCACCAAAGTCGATAAAATTGGTGAAGCCCTGGCCAGAGTGGAGACGCTACTTAAGGAAAAATAAGCTGGAGGGCAATTTGCCGTTGCAGTATTGGTTTCTGTCCATTACCCTGTAATTATCCCCGAACAAATATAGTCAACCGAGCAGAACCCGGAATTTGGTACACCGAAAAGGACTCGAATTATGGATAAGGGCAAGCAAGAGGACCTGGATAGTAAATGGAAGACAATTGCCACGAAAGCGGTGACCGATGACGAATTCAAAAAGAAACTGGTGGACAAGCCGGTGGAGATCATGATTGCGCATGGGTTGACCCTTCCCGAGGGAGCGTCAATGAAAGTGGGGGTGGGCAAAATTCAGACTGTGGTCCCGCATGCAAAAGCATCCGATGAACTCAAAGAAGAAGTCAAATGGTGGCTGTGGCGTTTGAGCAGCATTCGCGAGTTTGGGCGAGATAAGCCGGGCAAAACTGTGGGCCATTTGTCCATGAGTGGACAGGAAGCGGATGACGATTCATCAGGAATGGGTTGATGGTCCTGGCGTAAATGAGGGAATTTAAAATTTTAATACCGGACAAATAATCAATCGAATAAATGCGCCCGTAGCTCAGCTGGATAGAGTGGCGGATTCCGGTTCCGTAGGTCGGAGGTTCGAATCCTCTCGGGCGCACCATATACGCAAGATTCTGTGGTGATTGGTAGTGAATTCCCGATTCATGGCGCATTCCTTTCCACCCTCAGACTTCTTGATCTTCCGCATCGTCCCCTGCTTCGTTTTCCAGCAGGAAGCGGTCTTTCAGGGCATGCA
>JAQCGX010000056.1 GCA_027619975.1 Nitrospinota bacterium | reverse complement strand
CTGGAAAGGCGGAATTAAATTCCGCACTTCCGTATAACCTTTAAGGGTAGGTCGCCTGTCCTACTAAAATAAAAGACGCTTCTTTGAATTGGCGATTCGGTGCCGTTGTCAATTTTTAGAGATGCCCATAATTCATTTCGATCGTCGTTAATCAAAAATAAGATTTTTTAACAGGAAATTTCTAACTCATTTCAATGGCCACTCCCTCTTCAAAAAAGGCAATCTACGCTGCGCTGGCAGGAAATTCGCTGATCGCGGTGACCAAGTTTGCCGCCGCAGCTTCCACCGGAAGTTCCTCCATGTTCTCGGAAGCCATCCATTCGGTGGTCGATACCGGTAATCAAGCCTTGCTTCTTTACGGCATAAAGCGGTCCGCCCGGCCCGCGGATCGCAGTCACCCCTTTGGTTATGGGTTGGAATTGTATTTCTGGACGTTTGTGGTGGCGATCCTTGTTTTTGGATTGGGAGCGGGCGTTTCCATTTACGAAGGGATTTCAAAGGTAAAAGTACCGCATCCAATTACGAATCCGACCGTGAATTATGCGGTCCTCGGCTTTGCCATGGTTTTTGAGGGGGCCGCCTGGTATATTGCGTTCAAAGAATTTCGTAAATCCAAAGGGTCCTTAGGTTTGATCACCGCAGTCCGGCGGAGCAAGGACCCGACCATTTTTACAGTGTTGTTTGAAGACACTGCCGCCTTGCTGGGTTTGTTGGTTGCGGCACTGGGGATTTATTTGAGCGAGGCTTTAAACCTGCCCGTTCTCGATGGAGTGGCTTCGATCCTGATTGGAATTATTTTGGCGACCACTGCGGCGCTATTGGCTTATGAGTGTAAAGGATTGTTGACGGGGGAATCCGCCAGTGAAGTGGTTGTTTCGCGGATCAAGTGGATCATCGCCGAAAATGCCAATGTCCTGCATGTAAACGAAGTTCTCACCTTACATTTGGGACCGAATGATATTCTTTTAAATATCAGTCTGGATTTCAAGGATGGTTTGTCTTCCAGCCAGGTGGAGGAAGCCATATCGACTTTCGAATCCCGCATCAAAGGAGAATTCCCTGAGATCACCCGGGTGTTCATTGAAGCGCAAAGCTGGTTGGCGCACCGGGCGGATGCTGAGTGATGCGGGTTCCGTCTGTACCGTTTAAGGCCGCAGTCATCAGTTTTTGCTGGAGACTCCTTTTTTCTCAAAAATTTCCCGAATGGTCTCGCCTATTTTTTTTAAGTCCAGAGGTTTCGGAACGAATGTGACTTCCTCATCTTTTAATGGCTCAGCAAAATTTGTGAAGTCATAAGGGTTGGTGAGCATGATGATGGGAATATCTTTGTGATCCGATCGCTTTCTAATATTTTTGATAAATTCCATGCCGTTCATTTCCAGCCGGGACCAGTTGGAAATGATGAGTCCGAAATTTCCCCGGTCCAGATAGTCGAACATACAGTTTGCATTGACAGCCAGCTCAATATAATTAAAGCCGCTGTTCTTCAATCCGGTCAGCACTCGAAGGCTGGAGAGGGTTCCGTCATCGACGATTAAAATTTTTATGTTCGAGATCATTTTTTTACCTCGTATAAAAAATGTTCCATAAATGAATAAAGATGACGGAAACCACCCACCAAGAATGCCGGAGGAGGAGACTGTCCTCAAAACCTGTTGAGTGGAGTCCGTCAAAAAAATAAACTGCGTATAAAGGAGCCGGTTGTCAGATTCAGGATGCCAGTGAATTGTTAAGACTCGGCGGCGGATGGGTCATACTTTGCTTTCAATATTGGATTGCCGAGGTATTGCGGGAACTGTCAGGGACGTGAAATGGGGAGTGTGATTCGGGAACAGAATGAAAAAACCGGGAATTTTGAGAAACTCCCGATCAAAATAAGAAGGGTAATTTCAAGCGGTTTATTCGTGTGTGGTCGGGTTCAATGGGCCCGTCGATTGCCCTCAAAGGATAGTGCGCATTATCCCGTAGAGCCCGCGCTCAAGGCAAACGATCGTCATGGGAAAGGACTTCCCTGAAGTTTGGCAGAAGTTGCTATTGATCAAGGGACATTGACGAATTTTCCCCGGCAATAATTTTTTCTTCCAGGACAGATTGAGTCAACCGGACCCCTGGTTCGATTCGAATACTTTCTCCTTGCATCTCCTTGCCATCGGCAAAGCGAATGAAGGTGGACACGGTATCGTCTCCATCGGTTTGAAGTTTCACTATCACTTCAGTGTCCACATCCACTCCATGAATCCGAATATTATTTCCCGCCTTTTTAGTTTTGAGGTCAACCAAAGCAATGGACTGGCCGCTTTTGTTGATAATGACCATTTCCATATTGGGCTGAGTGTCTGTCAACAACAGAAGCAGGCTAAGTGCGAGGCCAGCAGTCAGGGAAATAATTAAAAGATACTTGTTGCCAGGCTTCATTGCTGATGATCCTTATAATGAGGGTTGGTAACATTAGTTTCCAGAGCCCCTTGGTGAAATGGTTTGAACGGTCTAATGGGATAACGAAGGGTTTATCTTAACATTTTTTCATTTCAGGATTGAGATTCAAAATCTTATAGCGGGTGATTCTGGCCTGGAGGCGCATTGAACTTGCGGTTACGTTGCGATTTCAGGCGAAGGATCGAAATTACAAATATTTACGGGAAAAGTCAATTTGAATGCTTTCAGGCGGCATAAATGAAGCTCACGGGGGCGTGAATATTTCTGCGAAAAAATTGGAATAAACATGAAAATAAGTCTATCTTACTTGTGAAAATTTCATTATTCGCGCGACCCCTTTCAAACGGAGGTGATTGTGAAAAATCCAACCGAAGGTTTGAATCGCTTGTTTCCCGCCCGCAACAAAAAATTTTCAGACGCAGTAAATTTCGAAAAAAGAGCAAGTGAAGCGCTGGATTTTTTTGACAGCGATCTGCACGGTCATGATGTCATCATGATGGCGGAGGTTTATGGCAGTGATTTCCAGAAGGTCTGGAAAAAAACCCATAAAAAATGGTGGGCCTAGTTTTATCGTTTGTTCAATACCCTTGGGCTAAGGCTCCGGGCCGGCGTTGATCGGAAGCGCCGTAAAACCCTTTTTTTGTGCGCAGGATGGATTGTGTGGACCCAAAGGGCTTGGTTTCGACCACCAGATGACCTTTTTCCGCTAGAGCAAGAAGCGTTTCCGGTTTGAAGCCTGGCTCCATTTCCAGCCAGTCTGGTAGCCATTGGTGGTGAATACGCGGTGCACGGGTGGCCGAATCAATATTCATTTTGTGATCCAGGACGTTTAGTAAAAATTGCAACGTGCTGGTGATGATCCGGCTTCCCCCGGGGCTTCCTGTCGCCAGGATGGGTTTTCCTGCCTTGAATACGAGAGTGGGAGTCATGGAGCTCAAAGGCCGCTTCATGGGTTGAATAGCATTGGCCTCGCCGCCGACCAGCCCGTAAGCGTTAGGAACACCTGGTTTTGAGGAAAAATCATCCATCTGGTTGTTCAAAAGTATTCCCGTTCCCTTAGCCACGATTCCCGTGCCGTAACCAAAGTTCAAGGTATAGGTATTGGAAACGGCGTTTCCAGCACCGTCCATCACCGAGAAGTGAGTGGTCTGGGGGCTTTCATACGGTGAGGGGTCGCCGGGTAGAATTTCTTTTGAGGGTTGGGCCTTGTCGGCTTGAATCAACTTTTTCAAGTTTTCAGCATAAGCTTTAGACGTGAGTCCACGACCCGGCACCTTCCAGAATTTGGGATCTCCCAAATGCTGACTGCGGTCGGCATAAGCGAGCTTCATGGTTTCGGCCAGCAGATGAAGCGTTTCCGCATTACCCGCTCCAAGAGAACGGAGGGGATAGCCTTCCAGAATATTTAACATCTGAATAAGGTGGATGCCGCCGGAACTGGGAGGTGGCATGGAAACGATTTCATAGCCACGGTAAGTCCCGCGTACAGGTTCACGCCGAACCACCCGGTAATTTTGCAAGTCTGCAAGGGTGATCAATCCATCGTGACTTTTCATCTCTGCGGCCAGCTTTTCGGCGATGGCTCCCTGGTAAAAAGCTCTGGGACCTTCTTTGGCGATCTGCTTTAAAGACACGGCCAAATCTTTTTGAACCAATAAATCTCCTGGTTCATAAAACGAACCATCCGGCTTGAAAAAAATTTTTGTCGTTTCGGGCCAGCGAAGCAAAGCCTTTTTGTGTTTCTTGAAGCTGTCGGCCAGAGGGACGGTGACGTGAAATCCTTTTTCCGCCAGATGAATTGCAGGAGACATGACCTGCCTGAGCGTCAGGGTTCCGTATTTTTTGAGCGCATAAGAAAGACCGGCCACCGTGCCGGGAACGCCGACGGCAAGATGGGTGAACTGGGAGCGCTCGCTGACGGGGTTGCCATGCTCGTCCAAATGCATATCCTGTGTTGCCAGGGCAGGAGCCATTTCCCGGTAATCAATGGCGACCGTTTCCCCTGTTTTGGCAATATGGGCGATCATGAACCCCCCGCCACCAAGATTTCCCGCTTGCGGCAGGGTGACGGCCAGCGTGAACCCGATGGCGACGGCGGCGTCCACAGCGTTTCCCCCCTGCTTGAGGATTTGGACTCCGACTTTGGTGGCGAGGGCTTCCTGAGTTGCCACCATTCCATTTTTAGAAAAAGCAGGAGAGGGCGTGGCCTCTGTTGGCAAAGACGCTTTTTCGCGGGCACAAGCGGTCAGAGAGAGAAGAATAAGGATGTAAGCAATGACAATCCTGGGAAAAGTTTTTGCCTTAAAGGGGATGAAAGGTTTCATTAAGTCGCTGGAGGTGGAAAATGTTTTGGGTTGATTTGAGGTTTGGATCCTGGCTTGACCGGGTGCGGACTTTTTTGTCGAGGTGAATGATCGCTTGCTTTCAGAGGTAGGTCAAGGGGATTTTAAGAGGGTTTTGATTAAAGGGCACTTCTAAAAATTAGTTTTCACAGAAAATAGAATCGTGCGCAAAATTTACTTAAATCAGTGGCACGGGCGACCTATCCTTAAATTTAAGGGTAGGTCGCCTGTCCTACTAAAACAAAAGACGCTTCTTTGAATTGGCGATTCGGTGCCGTTGTCAATTTTTAGAAGTGCCCTAAACAGGGAATCCCTGGGAACTTCTCTGCCACCGGGATGAAAAAAAGAGGAACTCAGTCGAGGGTTTTCAAATTTAATTTATCCAGGTGTTCCTCGGCTTTTTTCAAACGCATCCACTGACCGATTTGCTCGCCCAGATTGGCCATCATTTCGATGAGGTGGGGTTCCGGTTGGCACACTTGCCGCGTAAATATTTCGATCACCCCCATAAATTGTTTTTTATAGAAAATGAGGAAACCGAATCCCGACCTCATGCCCAGTTTTTTGGCGAAGGGCGCCCTGGGAAAATTTGTATCGCAACGTACATCGGCAATCCAGGAAGGTTCTAACCGGTCCCATACCCGTCCGGGCAATCCTGTGCCTTTTTCAAATTTTCTTGTAAACGAGTTTTCTTTAAATTCCATGAAGGCCACACTTTCATTTAAGCCGGGGGCATTCCAGGCATATCGACAGTTGAGTGCATCCGATTCCGGAATTTTCTCCCAATAGTGACTGATTTCCCATTCCATAAATTCTCCAATTGCTTGCAGGATTCTGGGAAACGTGTCTTCTAATGATTCGCTGTCCAGAAATGTCCGGGTCAATTCATACTGCATTTGTTGTTGAGCTTCGGCCTTCTTGCGTTCGGTTATATCCTTGAAAGTGACCACGGCGCCGACCAGTTTTTCATTTTCCCGGATAGGCGTGCTGACATATTCGACGGGAAAAGAGGTTCCATCTTTTCGCCAGAAGACCTCTTCAGTCTCCCGATGCACTCTGCCATCTTTAATTGCGGCATAGATATGACAGTCGTCGCGCGGATAAGGCGATCCATCGGGTTTGGAATGATGAATTATGGCATGTTGGGGTTTGCCAAGGAGTTCTCCCTCTGCGTATCCCAACATTTTTTCAGCGGCAGGATTGGCAAAAGTAGTATTTCCTTCCAAATCCAGGCCATAAATGCCTTCTCCGGCGGAATTCAGGATCAGTTGGTTTTGCCGATTGGCTTGCTGGAGTTGCTCTTCAGCCTTTTCTTTTTCCTCAGCCAAGCGCTGATTTTCTTTAACCAGATTGATGGCTTGTTGAAGGATGTCGGATTCTTGCTTGTTTTCAGCTTCTTGTAGCATTTATTAACCAAAAAAGAAGTTGGTAGATGGATTATTTTCCTATACTTATCTATGCAATACAGGGCTTGAAAGCAAAAATCCTGCCAAACTTTCTTGAAATAGGTAATATGTGGAGCTACAAAGGTTTTGCCCTTGCATCTGAATTGTTACTTTTTTTGAAGGTTGTAGAATTACATACACCTTGGTGAAAAAAGAGACAACTGTTATCAGGGGTTGTGGCAAGCTCCACGTTGCGGGAGCGATCAAAGGAAAACGGGCTCCAGGCGCGAACTTTAAGCATGAATTATAAAGAAGGAGAAAATGACAAAAATACTACTCATTCTAATTTTGATTTTAGGTGGTATCAGTTGCGCAAAGGGCGATGAAAATCCCTTGACTCTACCTGTGGGGGCGGAGCCTTCGGCCAAAATGCACAACGACTCAGGAATTACGCATTATCAGTCAGGGCGTTACAAAGATGCCCTGCTCCGGTTCATGCAGGCGTATGCGGCGGATAAAACCGCGGGAGAAATTTATTTCAATATCGCATTGGCTTATCACCAGCAGGGAGAACCGGAAAAGGCGTTGGAATATTTTAAATTAGCCAGGAAGTACGCCAACGGGAATGATAAGATTCTGGCATCCCAGTTATTGGATAAGTATCTGAAACGGGAAAATTGACAGGATCGATCGACGATTTTTTAACCGGCAAGGATCTGCTTATAAAAAAATCAGGTGAGCGCCCCACTCTGGGGCAATAAATCAAGGGCACTTCTAAAAATTGACAACGGCACCGAATCGCCAATTCAAAGAAGCGTCTTTTGTTTTAGCAGGACAGGCGACCTACCTTAAATTTAAGGATAGGTCGCCCGTGCCACTGATTTAAGTAAATTTTGCACACGAGTCTATTTTCTGTGAAAACTAATATTTCGGGATGCTCTCAATATGGAATCTAAGATGACGACAGAAGAAGTGTTCGCAGAGTATGGGGATGTGCCATTATTTTTTTCGCATTACTACAACTTCATTTTCGTTTACAAGAGCGCCCGGCTGGACAATGGCGATCAAATATTTTTACAGTTGGGCGGGAATATGGAAAAGGTATCGGCCATGGTGGTCGATGTCGAAGAGCCTCTGACTCTTGACGAAAAAGCCGATGCGGATCACGCATATATCAAGAATGCAAAGAATCAGGTGATATGGAAGGATGAGCCGCCAGACTGAAAGAACAAGACTGAAAGAACCGGATGGACCCAACCGTCCGCCACCCCCCTTGGCCTCCTGGCCCCGACATTGCACTACCTCGCCCAGTACCCAAGCCAGCTTTAGCATCTATAGCTTCCTTCGCGCCACTTTATTCCCAGTGGTCATTGGATTCTTTTTCATAAACACCCAACCCGTTGAATGCTCAACGAATTTTAATCTTACCCTAACAAAACCCTAATGATCGGAATCTATCCTGCACTCAATACAGTAATCTTTAAGAAATCAATTTTGAATCATAAAACTTAGGGTTTCTATGTGTCTATCTGATAAAAATGAAAAAAGGGGGGAATCGTGCAAAAGTTACTGGGTATGCTGTTAATATTAGGGGTTTTGATTAGTGCGCCAGGAAGTGCCTGGTCCGATATGTCGCAAAACGAGTTACGATTGCTGGCTCTGGAAGAAAAATTCGATGCGTTGCGTGAAGACAGACAGGCTCTTTTTGATAAATTGGAAGCCAAATCTTCAGGGGATTATTTCAAATACACGAACCCGGGTTTTGAATTTACCAGCCCGGATGGGTTATTTTCCACCAAACTGGTTTGGCGCGCGCAATTGCGATTCACCCATCCAAACCGATCGGACCCCAGAACTGAGGCGAATTTCACGACCGGGGAAGATTCGAGTAACTTTGAAGCCCGGCGGCTTCGTATGAAAATCGGTGGTCATGGTTATAAAAAGTGGATCAAATACTATTTTGAGGTGGACCTGCAACCTTCCCGGGATACCGACGATACCTCCTCTGCCTCGTCTGCAAGGGTCATCGATTACAGACTTGACGTACAACCGAGTGATGCAATCGGTTTTCGGGTGGGCCAATGGAAAATCAACTACAACCGGGAACGTGTGGATTCTTCTGGCCGCCAGACGTTTGTCGAACGGTCGATTGTCAATCGTGAATTCACCATAGACCGGCAGGTCGGTGCCCTGGTGAAGGGCCGTTTATTCAAGGATACCCCGGCTTTTATCAATTATTACGCAGGGGTATTCAACGGCGAAGGCCGCTCGGTAAATAACAATACGACGGACATGATGTATATGGGGCGGGTGCAGTGGAACTTTATAGGCAAGAAAGATTTAAAATGGTATCAGTCGGATGTAAAACGCCATGATAAACCGGCAGGACAGATTGCCTTTGCCGCTGCCACCAATACCGGACCCTGTACCCGGTGGAGTTCTTCCGGTTGCGGCAACCTGGAAGGACTCACAGAAGCGGCTTCAGCCACGCCCACACAATTCAGAACGGAGCAGTGGGTGCAGGAATTCGCGTTCAAATGGAAAGGACTGGCCCTCCAGCAGGAATACCATGAGAAAAATGTTAGAGACAAGTCCACCGGACTGACGCACGACTATACAGGGCTGTATGCACAGGTCGGGTATTTTCCTCATGGCCTCATTCCAGCAGTACCCGAGCAACTGGAAATAGCTTTTCGTTATGCCTTTGTGGATGCGCCGGATGTCGTTAATCTTAACACCAACGACAACCGGGATGAGTTTACGGCAGGGTTGAACTACTTTATCAAGGGACATAACAATAAAATCACACTTGATTATTCCCATTTAACCCTGGATGATGAATCGGCGGGTCGAAAGCTGTCCGACGATAGAGTCCGACTGCAATGGGATATTTCCTTCTAGCATGGGTTATTCCTAAACCGAGATAGTGGTGCATTTTGTTAATAGTCTTTGTGTAAATATTTTTTCAAGTTAAGCGACCCTGGCTTTGAGGTTTTGTTTTTTCCTCAAAGCTGGGGTTTTTCTTTTTACTTGATCTCTTTTGGTTAAGATTTCACGTTGCCTTCCAAAGAAAACATCAGCCGGAGTGACATTGTTTAATGCTTCGTGATATCGATGGCTGTTGTAATAATCCACGAACTTTGAGAGTTCCTGTTTAATTTTCCAGATTGATTTCTAGCAATGATTTGAACCCGGTTTACTTTTAGATAAGGGCACTTCTAAAAATTGACAACGGCACCGAATCGCCAATTCAAAGAAGCGTCTTTTGTTTTAGCAGGACAGGCGACCTACCCTTAAAGGTTATACGGAAGTGCGGAATTTAATCAAAAGAATTCCTCGTAGCTCTGCTA
>JAQCGX010000055.1 GCA_027619975.1 Nitrospinota bacterium | reverse complement strand
CGACAAATCCTCTCCAGAAAATCCTGAAATCCCCTTGTTGAATTTTCGACCCCGCAAACTGGAGGATGGTCTGCGCGAGTGTTTTCCCCGGGAGGGCTGAAAAGTGGAGTTGTTCCGGGAAACAAAATCTCCCATAGTTTCTTTTAACCGAACTCAAGATGGTGGCGAATTATCGGGATTTTCTCCCACCAAAAGGTACTGGGCCCCCAGAGGACACCATCCCAGCCAGGGTTCCAAAGGAACAAGAAATTTCAGGGATTGCGGGAAAAAAGTGGTGAAGGTGACCTGAAGTTTTGAAATTCCCGCATTCCTGAACTGTCGTTTCATTTTTCCCGGAGAAATCAAAACCGCGTCTTGATCGAAAATGCAATCCTTGACGATTTTTCGAGTGAATGGGTTCAGCGGATTGTGTTCCCAAACGATTATTTTCCCATTTGGAGTGAGCAATTTTCTTAGCTCCTGCAGTATCTTTTGGTGATGTTCCTCTGGAATATGATGAAAGACATTGGAAGCGAAAATGAGGTCATACGTCCTCTGTTTCCATTGTTTCGAATCCATTGCAAAAAAAATATCGGACCCGCTAGTTTGAGTGCGTGCCTCTTTTATCATTTCATTCGAAAGGTCGGTGCCGGCATAGGCGGCCAGGGGGAAAAATTGTTGGACAGGATTGAGCAGAAGCCCGGTCCCACATCCATAATCCAGAAAATTAATAGGGCGGTGGCAGAGGCCGGGGAAAAAGTTTGCCAGCGTCTTTATTTTGGCGGTGGCAAAATAGTTGGTGTCGAAACCCGTGACTTTGAGGGAATCGTCCAGCAGGTCTTTATAATTTTGTGAAAATTGGTCGAATTCTTTTTTCATGATCCGGATCTTTTAGAACGAGCGGTAAAGTTCCATATATTGATCCATAATCCGGTTCCAGGCAAATTTATTGCGGACGGTTTCTTTTAAGTTTGCGCCCAGGCTCCTTCGGACAGATCGGTCGGCAAGTTGCTCCAACGTTTTTCCAAGAGATGTTGGGTTTGCGCTTGTCAAAAATCCTGTTTCTCCATCCGCAATGATTTCCTTGGCGATTCCGACCGGGGTGGCGATGACCGGGACTCCATAAGAGGCGGCTTCCAGAATGGGTTGCGCGAAGTTTTCATAAAGCGAAGGGTAGACGAACACATCGGCGGCCCGGTAATAAAACGGCAGTTCCTCAGGCGGCCTGGGGCCGGTAAAGGTGACGCGGTCCGAGATTCCAAGTTCCTGGCATAAATTCCTTAATTCGTTCAAGTAGCCGGTTTGAGACAGACTGCTGGTTTTTTCTTCCCCGCCGACGATGGTGACTGTAAAAGGAATGGACAGATTTTTTACCGCCTGCAGGATCAATTCCACCCGCCGCACACGAGCGATGCGTCCGACGAACAGGATTTTCAGAGGGGAACTCTCATCCTGTTCATCCGGAGAAAGTATATCGGGAATATCCACTCCCATCGGGATGATGTGCAGTTTTTTTCGGGATATCCCGAATTCCAGAGCATCATCAAACTCCATTTTAGAGGACACCACGATGGCATCGGCCCTTTTGGCGGACGTTTTCAGGGTCAGAAGGTCGTAAACCTGGTAGGGGAAGCGTTGTAAAAAGGTTGGGAGGTATTTTTTATAGCCTAAAAGCGAACCGTGGGTATTTAAAATAAAAGGTTTCTTTTTAAATTGCGAAAAAAAAAACCGCAGTCGGTCTGGAAGTTTCGGTAGTTGTGACTGTGCAGAATGTCGAAATTCTTGAATTGATTAAAAATCCCAAGGGTGACGCAGTACCGCATCAGCCGGAACTGGATGGGAAGCCGTGTGACCGATACATTGCCAATTTTTTCCTGTGCCGGAAGGGTAGGGCTCACATCGCAATAACTGGTTAAAACCGGAGAATAGACGCCTTTAGCTTCCAGACGGCTGGAAATTTGAAAGGCCTGGTTGGCGGGGCCGCAAATATAAGGGAAAAACGTTTCGATGGTGCGTAAAACCTTCAAAGTTGTTTCAGCCTGGGTGGATTTTTTGCAAGGGAGTTTTCAGCGACCAGACTTTCCAGAGTTTTCTTTTCATAGTCGAGAATGCCAAGGTGCTGGGTCAGCGTCCTCACCTGATTGGTCAGGGCGGAAATGCGGATGGAAAAATGCAGACAGATGATCATCAGAAACACCAGCCCGGAGAAAAACAGGGTGGATGTGAACAGGGTGGCTCCCACCAGGTTAGAAACCCACATCAGCAAATCTTCGGAAATGGAAAGAATCAGCATCAGGGTTCCGGTAACGAGCCAGCCCAGCGAGTATTCTTCGTTGAGATGCTTCCTGCGTACCAGCTCAAAAACGTAAGCGAGCAGGAAAATGCAGATAATGATGGCAATGATTCTGATTCGTGGCGGCACTGCTGTTATCCTTTGGGTTTTTGTCTCAACAGGGTGACGATGATCGATAAAAACATTTTGAACACGTAATAAATCGTTTTGTGTCCCGTATGCATCGATTTATTATCGGGACTGGCGTGCATGGTAACAGGAATTTCGCGTATTTTGAATCCGTATCGATGCAACATGATTATGAAATCCGCATCGGGGTAGTCGGGAGGGTAGTACCCACTTGCCACAAAATTAATGGCCTTGCCCTTCAATGCCTGAAAACCCGAGGTCGGGTCGGACACTTTCTGTCCGCAAAATAGAGAAGCCAGGTTCCCGAAGACGAACATTCCCAGATGTCTGAAGATGGTGGTCTTGTAATTGTTTTTTCCCAGAAAGCGGGAACCGATCACCACATCGACATTGTCATTTTGTAATTCCTGCAACATGTCAATGATGTTACGCGGGTCGTGTTGTCCATCGGCATCCATCTGCACGACGGTCGTGTATCCGTTTTTTAAGGCAAAAATAAACCCGGTCTGGAGGGCCACTCCGTATCCCAAATTAAAGGGCAGGGAAATGACTTTGGCTCCATGATCTCTGGAAATTTTTTGGGTGGCATCGCTGGAGCCATCGTTGATCACCAGTACCGGGAGTTCGGGAGCGCATCTTCGGACGCCGTCCAGAACCCTGCCGATATTGTTTCCCTCATTATAGGCAGGGATGACAATCAAGGTGTTGGAGAACCCGATCAGAGAGGGGGTGACGGAAACTGCGGACGCGGGCTCGTCTACTAATAAGGCTTCTACGACCTCTGAGTCCTCAAATGCGGCGTTTGCAAGCTTTTGCTGGTGCAATTTATTCAATCGTATCCGCCTTTTGCGTCAGAAAAAGAGACAAGCAGTCCCTCCTTTAAAAAACATGTCTACAGTTATAGAATCGGATTTTATTGAGCTAAACTTGAATTTAAACGGAAAATAATAGGTGTTTTATCAAACAATATTGAAAAATAAGGGAGAACCAGCATTTTTTTACAGAAAAAAATATGTTATGGCAGGGCGCCGTTGATGGTCTGGATCATCTCATTGAGTCGGCCAAAACTCCTGTGATTGAAATTAAAAACCAGACGCGGTAAATCCGGATATTCCCGATTTTTCAATTCGTCCTCCAGCGGTGGAGTTGCCAGGAATTTTCCGCTATCCAAAATATCTTTAAAATCGCAATTCAGCCGATCGATGAGAGGCTCGGGAATTTCCCTGGTAAACCTGAGTACTGTGAGACCGCGGATATACCTGAGTGAATGATAAATCCGGTAAAAATCGGTGATATATTTAGTGGCTTCTTCAGCCGAACGGGCCACCTGAAACAACTTGCGGTCGTCAGCGGAGATAAAACCTTTTTTTATCAAAACCGAATCGACAAAACCCAGCCAGGTGTTCCAGTAATCGCCTTCCTTCGGTTCCAACAGAACAATGGGGCGGGGCAAGGTTTTCCCGGTTTGAAACAGGGTCAGGTTTTCAAAACCTTCATCCAGAGTTCCGAATCCGCCCGGTAGCAGAACTGTAGCATCGGATTCCTTGATGAAGATCAATTTGCGGGTGAAGAAATATTTGCACTGCATCAACTTGGGATCATTGGCGATATAGGCGTTGGCGCCTTGCTCGAAGGGAAGTTTGATGTTGATTCCAAAACTGTTCCCCTTTCCCGCCCCACGGTTGGCGGCTTCCATGATGCCGCCTCCGGCGCCGGAAATCAGCATGAACCCGAGATTGACAAGTTGTTTCGCAAGCTCCAGAGTGAGTAAATAATTGGGATCGTCCTCTTCGGTTCGGGCAGACCCGAACACCATGACCTTGCGCACGGTCCGGTAGGGATGAAAAACTCGAAACGAGTGCCTGAGTTCCTTGACGGTGGTGTTGACCAGTTTAAAGTCCCCCAAGTCGCCGTGTTCCTGCCCCAGTTTTGTCACCGTGGTGAGAATCTGCCGGAACATTTCCCGGCAATCCTCTGACACGCACGCATCGGCCAGTTGTTCAATCAACTGATCCGCTTTGGTGTCTCCAGTTCTGTAATTATTGTTCGCCATAATGGGTTGCCTGTGTTCATTTTAAATGGGTTTCATTATACACGCCATTTTTTCCGGCCAAGATTTTTCCCTGAAGTCCGCTCTTAACTGGGAAAAAAAGTGAACCGGGGGTGTTACCCTGTCTTTCTTCATTGGGGCAATGCTGGTAGTATCTAGCAGTTAAAATGGTATAGATAACTTGAACCCGGTGTGTTTGAAAAGGATGGGAATTTATTATGGATGCTAAGGTTTTGATCATCGCTATTGGGGCGTTGCTGAGCATCGGAATACTGTCGGTATTTTGGATCGTTATTCCCTGGGTTTGGGATCACGGCATCCCCAACTGGAAAGACCTGCTTATTAATGACGGTCTTATCATCATGGGCATCGGGCTTTTTGTTTATGGGTTCTATATGAATACCAAAATGCATTAAATATTTTAGAAATTACTATAACAGGGAGAAAATATGGGGAACACATTGAATCAAGAAAACCTTTCTGACGAGTGCGCTCGAAATGTTGTCATGGCGGCGATAGAAAAGGCGACGGCAATCGGCGCTAAAATGGATATCGCAGTGGTGGATGCAGGGGCGAATCTGAAGGCGTTCTTCAGAATGGAGGGGGCCTGGCTGGGCAGTATCGATATCGCTATCAAAAAAGCTAAAACCGCTCGTTATTTCGATATGCCCACGGGAGAAATCGGTAAACTGAGTCAACCCGGCGGTTCGCTTTACGGCATTGAGCATTCCAATGGAGGGCTGATTTCTTTTCCCGGTGGTGTTCCTTTGAAAGATAAAGATGGAACTATTGTGGGGGCGATTGGGGTGTCCGGCTCATCGGTGGAAGATGACCATGCAGTGGCGATGGCCGGGGTTCATTTAGCTTGACCGCTTCCATTTGAATGAAAATAATCGGATCGATTTTTCTACTGGGCCTGTTGGTCATGCTCCTGGTAATGAGCACCCCGGTGACCCGCCTGGGCTCCGGGTTTTTGATTGGCGATGGGCGCAATGTCATCACCTATTATGGCCTGGTGAAAGAAGCGGACGGCATTCGTGTCAAATTTCCCAATGAAGATGACATCAATGCAAAATTAGTTTATAAAGACCCCGCTAAAAACCTGGCGATCCTTGAACTGGACGAAGCCCCCAAAGTAAAAAGAGAACCTCTTTCTTTCTCCGAGCCCGGTATCTCCATGCAGGATAATACTGTGTTTACGCTGGGATACCCCTGGACGAACACCCTTGAGGACCGGCACACGTTGATCGAAGGATTCCTGGCAAACAAAGAAGTCAACTTTTCCGACTTGATACCCATTGATCTGGCTCTGGACCCGGTTCACAGCGGCAGCCCGTTGATGAACCGAAAAAGGCAGGTTGTTGGCATGGTTCTCATGGCCCGGCACGCGGCAGATTATTATCCTGCGGAACTGTCTGGAAAATATAATTACGCCATCCCGGTAGCGATTCTGACTCAGGCCATGCAATCACTTCAACCTTTCAAGAATGCAACACCCGTTAAGCGGAACGAAAACGTTTCTATGGATGCGTTTATCGAGGGCGTGAGAAATAATATCGTTTTGATCGAGGCGAGGTAAGAGGGAGAGTGTGGAGTTTACAAAATGAACTCGATATAAACGATCCAGGAAATCATGGAGAGAATCAATACCGTGTAACCCGCATGCACGAAGAGCGTGAAAACGGGATGCTCCCGGCGTTTTTTTGGCGTTTCTTTTTCATCGGTATCGTGCATAACCATTCAGCCCGTCAGCCATTCGGG
Source organism: Nitrospinota bacterium (assembly GCA_027619975.1). Taxonomy (NCBI): domain Bacteria; kingdom Pseudomonadati; phylum Nitrospinota; species Nitrospinota bacterium. The sequence goes on along the minus strand of JAQCGX010000055.1, from coordinate 4,485 downwards.
GTTCTTGATTTTGTAAACCAGCAGGGAAAAAATTCCCAGAAAAATTAAGATTCCGCAGAATCCCAAAAGAAACTCGCCGATATAAAAAGTCACCGCCAGGTTGAATATCAGGACCCAAAAATACAATCCCGGTCCCAACAGCGCCTGATAGGGGATGTCTCTTTTGGGCGGCGGCGGAAGCTTCAGCCATTGATTCAGCAGAGAAAAACTGCCGATGATGGCGGTTCCCACCAAAAACCAGCCGCCGAAATTGGTCAAGGGGATGTTGAAATATTCGCCTTCCTCCTGATAGGTGTAGATTTTTCCCAGAAACCAGCGGTCGCCCAGAAAAGCCACCGGGTCGATGATGACGTCCATCATCATGAATAAAAACGCGCCGGTGAGAATCACGCGGATGGAAAGTTTGACAGGTTGACTGTCCTCGATGCGGATGTCCAGGCCCGAGGTCTTCAGGGAAGACCACAGCAACAGGCTGAACGTGTAGCTGATATAAGACAAAAAGGCATAGGAGAGCGAATCCATGAACGGAACATTGGTGATCCACAGCTCCTGACCACGGGTGGTATCGATGTAGGAGTAAAATCCGTAAGGGAACCCGTTGCGCGTCGAGGAGTATTCCGACAAAAAGGCGATCGAATAGGCGAGGACGGTAAAAATCAGCGACCGGGCCAGACCCATGTTGAGGATCGCAATCGTCAGGTAAAAAGCCAGGAACACAAAAACGTAGGGCCTGAGAAGAACGGTTCCCAAGAGCAGTGAAAGGATTTCCATATCACTTGGCGGAGGAGATTCGGGAATGGTCTTTATACCACTGAACCGCTTCTTCCAGGGCGTTCTCAATGGGGTTTTGCGGCAGGCCGAGCTCGCGCACCGCTTTTGACGAGTCAAAATACATAAAATATTTTGCCATGCGCACCCCGGCCAAAGGAACGGCAGGAGGCGTTCCCGTCAGGTGGTCCGACAGGTTCTCGCAAACCCATCCGGCGGCGAACGCCACCCAGTAGGGCATTTGCACGACAGGGGCCTTGAGTCCGGTGATTTTCTCCAAAGCCAAAAGAATTTCTTTGAGAGACATGTTGCGGTTGCCTAAGATATAGCGTTCGCCGGGGATGCCCTTTTGTTCCGCCAGGATGTGACCACGGGCGCAATCGGTGACATCAATGAGGTTCAACCCCGTATCGAGGTAGGCCGGCATTTTACGGTTCAAAAAATCCACAATGATCTTGCCGGTGGGCGTGGGTTTGATGTCCCTCGGGCCGACGGGGGTGCTGGGATTGACGATCACCACGGGAAGTCCTTTTTGATGGAACTCGCGGGCAACCTGTTCGGCTTGATATTTGGATTGCTTGTAGTCGTTACAGAGTGTGGCCGGGTTGAAGGGAGTTTCCTCGTTGGACGGCTCTTTATTCGGCAAAAGTCCGATACAGCCCACCGTGCTGGTATAAACGGTTTTTCGCAATCCCAGGTCCTTTGCGGCCTGCAGGATATTGCGTGTGCCCTCAACGTTGATATCATGAGACAGCCGCTTGTCTTTATCCCACAAGCTGTAATAGGCCGCAGTGTGGTAAAGGACGTCACATCCCTGCAAGGCTTTATGCAGAGAGGTTTTGTCGCGCAGATCTCCGTAGGCGATCTCCAAATCCAACCCGTCGATGTTTTCCGTATCGGTGTCCTTGCGGACTAATACCCGGACCTTGCGCCCATCTTTTAATAATTCGCGGGCGATGGCCGATCCTAAAAATCCTGTGGCTCCGGTTACGAGAGTTTTCATGATTGCAAGTGCAGGCGGTTTGTCTTTGCAGAGAGACTCATTCAGGAAAAATCAGCAGAGGTGTTAATTTATTTAATAAATCTTTTTATTTTGGCGGTTTTTTTGAAGTCAGTCAGTAGTTCTTCTTTGAGTTTTTCCGTTTCCTGCACCAGCAGTAAATTGAGGATATCGGCTTTGACCTGTTCATAGGGCGCCAGCTCACTGGGTACGATATTGTTGAGCTTGATGATGTGGTAACCAAAGGAACTTTTGATGACGCCGCTGGCCTCTCCCAAAGCCAACCGCTCCATTTCTCCCGCGATCTCCGGAATCGTGGTTTGAGGAAGCAGCGTTCCCAGGCTTCCGCCCTTGTCACTTGTGCCTTCATCCTCCGAAAATTCTTTTGCCAGTTTGCCGAAGTCTTCGCCTTTCTTCAACTTTTGCAGAACGGTATTGATTTTATCACTGGCGCCTTTGTTGATCCCGTCCAGAATCCGTTGAGCCTTCTCTTGCATGGCGGGGTCACCGGCATTGCCCTGTGAGGACGGGTCTAAAGTGCTCACAAAAATGTGGCTGACGTCATACATTTTTGGTTTCATAAAAGTATCTTTATTGTTCTCATAATACTTTTCCGGGGAAAGTTCATCCACTTTAATTTTAGGGACCAGTACCTGACGCAAATACTTTTCCGCCACCAATTGTCGTTCAATTTTTTCCCGCAGTTTCCCGCGTGTCAGGTGTTGCATGGCGAGGGCTCTGTCAAACAATCCGGGGCTTGGAAACTGGCTCTCTATATTTTTAATTTCCTTTAAAATTATTTCTGAAGGAACCTGGACACCCGCCAGTCGCGCTTGTTGGTAGATCAACTCTTCATCAATTTCCTTTTCCAGAATTTTATGTGCGATTTTATCCTGGGATCCGGATTTGATTTCTTTCCCCTGCTGGGAGGACATCAATTCAAACGCGGTCATCTCCCTTTCAAGAAATTCAGAGCTGATATCTGTACCGTTTACCGTTGCAATGACCTTGGGAACGGGCTTGCCGTTTATTTTGAAAGGCTCCTTGGGTGTGTCCGCGGCCAGGGTTGGAGCCTGCAATAGAATTGCCGTGAGTAATGGGAGTGCCATTCTTTGAAAAATCTTCATACGTCTCTTTCGATAAATAGGGGATTGGTATGCCGGGGTGGACACTGAACCGCCCACGCCAGCTCCCATTATAACGGTATCGACTGGCATCGGGGAAAGAAATCAATTCAACCGGCTGGATTTATTGGCGGCAGTGAGTCCCACCATTTTCCCCATTTCCCGGAGCGCACGTTATTTTTGAACAAAGGGTAGGGTTGGTAATAGACCGAATAGGCACCTGACCCTCCCTTTTGCGCTTGCACGTCGATCCATTTTTGAGGGATGAATTCATCCAGATTTTCGATTTGCACGACAGTATCGTCCTTTTTAACGATGATCAGGAAACCTTTGTCCGTTGCATAGTTTTGTTCGCCGAAAAGAGTCATGGTTGTGCTTTCAGGTCCGTACAGGCCCGCCGAATAATATCCGGTTTGAGTGTACAAACTAAATTCTGTGAAATTCTCACGGTTTTTGTTGGCTTTGAATTGAACGAAATCACCGCAATGACCGCAAGCGCCATAAAGGAACGGGTCGTGTTTCCACAAATTGAGTTCCGCCGGGGGCGATGCCGAGGCCAGGGAAGAAAACCCTGTTAATAATATAACGAGTGTCCAATGGATTAATGATTTCATAGCATCACCTCATCAGAATGTGTTTTGCCTAAGAATAAATATTAAAAACCCTAAAAAGGTAATAGCCACTACAAAGCAAAAATAACGGTTTCTCAGGCTCCCGGAGTTTCGGAATTTATGGGTTAGTCGTTTTTATTATATGAATTCTTACATGCAGGAACAATGTCAAAAAAAGGGGGGGGATGGGAGGAGTGGTTGTTAACATCCGGTGAGTCCGCCTTACAAACTACAGGGCGCTTTCAAAATACCTTGCAGGTATTGGGGCACAGGCTGGAAAGCCTGTGCTACCGCTTCCTTTGTTTTTATGTTGGTATTTTTCCTTTTCGAGTTTAGTAGCACAGGCTTTCCAGCCTGTGCAATCTTAAGTCTCAGGAAGGGGGGCCCGGTTCCCAAAGGAAGGAATAATTTTCAGGAGAATCCGAGAGGGTTTTCTTTACAGGATTATTTCTTATATAGTTCCATTTTTCCTTTAATTCAACTTCGTTACGGACGATCCGATCAAAGTACTCATCCTGCCAAAATTTTCCTGTGCTGTACCGGCCTTTGTTGATCTCACGGGCCGAATAACCCTTTATGCTTTTAAGAACTTTACCCAAAGCAATTTCTTTTCCAAGGCGGTCATGGTACAGCCTGATTAAGAGATGTACATGGTCCGGCATGACCACCGATGCCCAGATCCAATACCTTTTTGAATGAAAGTGCTTTATGGCATCTAAAACGATGCATTGCTCTTTTGTGGTGAGCTCACCGTGATAGACCCGGAAGGTAACGAAATAAATACTTCCGGGCAGATGCCAGTGGGGAAGATTGCGATGGGTGGAGTGGAAGTCGACCATTTTAAACTTTTGGTGGAAAAGGAGCACAGGCTGGAAAGCCTGTGCCACTAACAATATTGAATGTACAGTTGCGTGAATGGCGGTACAGCCAGGCATTTTACAGGGTGTTGTGGCTCATAAAATTCATAACATGAAATAATCTT
>JAQCGX010000054.1 GCA_027619975.1 Nitrospinota bacterium | reverse complement strand
AAGCAAAAACCTGCAAAACTTAACCCGCTGACGGATTTTTCTCTTTTTCAGCAACCTGCTAAATTTGATTTTATGAATATTAGATCCGAGTTGATTCAATGCCTTTATGAAGAGGCCCCCTGTTCCACCGAAGGTGAAGCGTCTCTTAAAAATTTGGGATTTGATGATCCCGTGAAAGCCTGGAAGACCCTGGGGGCGTTGTCGCATCATGTCAACTTCTCAAAGCTGTTCCCCGATTTCTTTTCTGCCTTTTTGGACTTTATTTCCCGGTCCTACAATGCCGACCTGGCGTTGACCAACTTCGAACGATTTGCCGATAAAATTCAAGATAAAAATTATTTGTACACTTTGCTCACGGAAAACCCGGATTTACTGGAAGCTCTGGTGATTCTTTTTTCTGGCAGTCAAATTCTCACGGACACGTTGCTTAAGGACCCCTCTCATTTTGACTGGTTGAAACATCCGGATATTCTGAATAAACTGCGGTCCAAGGATGCTCTCATGCGGGATTTTCATGAAATGTCTGAACAGAACATTTTCCCCGGAGGGGCCCCCGGACTGCTCAGGCGGTTTAAAAAAAGAGAGTATATCCGCATAGGTTTGCGCGATTTGCTGGGCAAGGCTGAAATGCAGGAAACGGTGAAGGATATTTCCAATCTGGCCGATGTCTGTCTGCAAATCGCTTATGAATATGCCAACAAGGAATGTGGCAAAAAATACGGGATTCCGTTTTATCAGGATGCGGGTGGAAACTGGAAAATTGCGGAATTCACCATTCTGGGAATGGGCAAGCTGGGTGGAAGTGAACTCAACTTCAGTTCTGACATCGATCTCATCTATATTTATACGTCGAGTATGGGGGAGACCCGACCGGAAGAAGGGGCCGTGAACCCCAGTGTCCGCCTGAGCAACCATGAATACTTCATCAAGCTGGCCCAACTGATCACAAAAACCATTCATGAGATCACCGCGGAAGGCAGCGTGTTTCGTGTGGATCTGGATCTTCGCCCGGAAGGGCGTAGTGGCGAGCTGGTCAATTCTCTGGCAGGTTGTGAGGTTTATTATCAGTCCTGGGGACGAACCTGGGAGCGACAGGCCCTTCTCAAAGCCCGCATTTGCGCCGGCAGTATTTCGCTCGGCAAAGAATTCTTTTCCCTGCTTTCCCCTTTTATTTACAGACGCAGTCTGGATTTCTCCGCCATCGAAGAAATCAAGACAATGAAAAACAAAATCAACGCGCACATAAAAGGTAAGAAAATCGGAAAGGGGGACATCAAGCTGGGTTTTGGCGGCATCCGGGAAGTGGAGTTTACCGTCCAGGCGTATCAGCTTCTGTTCGGCGGTCGGGATGAAAGTCTCAGGGTGATCCCCACTTTGAAGCTGATGAAACGATTGCGGGAGTGTGGCTATTTGACGCCGGATGATTATGAAAATCTGAGAGAGGCTTATATTTTTTTACGGAACCTGGAGAACCGGGTGCAGATTTCTTTCGGTTTGCAGACGCATGTATTGCCGGATGATGAAGTCCAACTGGCGGTTCTCGCTAGAAAAATGCGCTTGCATGGAGAGAGTCCAGAGGCGCTGGTAAAAAACCTGCTCAGCGAATTTGACCGCCACACTCAATTTGTCGGCAATATGTTTGCCAATTTATTTGTTGAAAAAGCAAGACAGGAGGCGACTGAAATTGCATCGAGAGAACTGGAGCGCCGGCCTTTAAAAGAAGAGTTGCTTGCAGTTGATTATTTAAGTGAAAAAGGATTTTCCGACCCCAAGCGGGTTGCCCGGTTTTTAGAATCTTTACGGGACGGCGCGCAATTTTCTCATCCCACCGAAAAAAGTATTCAGGAGTTTTATTCCGCTCTTCCCCGTATTCTGGATCTCAGCGCCGGTGTGCCCAAGCCCGATTCGGCTATTGATAATCTTGTCAAGTTTATTGAAGCCAGCGGCGCTCGTGAAATCTATTTGAACCTTATAAATTCATCGGACAAGTTGCTTGAGCTTCTCATTATTCTGTTTGGCAGCAGTGACCTGCTTTCCCAAATATTGATCAAGCAACCGGATCTCGTTGATGTTTTCATGGACCTGGAATCCATCTATCGCTTCAAACCGCCGGAAAAAATAAATGAAGATTGGATGCGGATTTTGAAATCCTGCCAGGATATCCAATCAAAAAAAATCGTTCTTCGAAGGTTCAAGCACGGCGAGGAATTGAGAATCGGCATTCGCTATCTTATCAAGGAAGCGGATTTAATGGGAACGCTGGCTGATCTTTCTTTCCTTGCGGATATGTACCTTCAAATAGTCACTGACTTGGCCTACGAAGAGCTGAGCAACAAATCGTCGCATCCTCTTCCCAATGACTTTGCGATTTTTGGTCTTGGAAAACTGGGCGGACGAGAGCTTAATTTTGGGTCGGATCTCGATATCATCTTTGTTTACGATGAGCCGGAATCTCGGGAGTCATCTCTTTCTCAGGCGGAATTAATCAGCCATTACATGAACTATTCCCAGTTGATCTATCAGTTGACCTCGGAGATGACATCTGCAGGCTATGCCTATAAAGTGGATACCGATCTCAGGCCGGATGGCAGTCGGGGGGATTTGATTATTTCAGTCAAGGGGTATGAGGAATATTTCAAGACCCGGGCGCAGGTCTGGGAACAACAGGCGATGACCCGAGGCCGGTTTGTCGCGGGAAATCCGGATTTGGGAGAAAAGTTTCTTAAAATTGCGAACGACTTTACGTACCGGAAAAAATTTGAATATGGGTCTTTGATAGAAATTTCCTGTCTGCGTGAGCGCATGGAAAAAGAACTTGCCGCCGAACATAAAAAAGGGAAAAACATTAAACTGGGTTTCGGGGGGCTGGTCGATATCGAATTTACTTTGCAGATCTTGCAGATGATGCATGGCTATCAGAACCCCAAGCTCCGCCAGACAAATATGCTGGAAGTTTTGCAGGTCGTTGCCGCTTATGGGATTTTGGATCAAGCGGAAGCCGACCGAGTCGCGAAATATTATTTCTTCTTAAGAAATCTTGAATGTGCTTTGCGCATTATCAATCAATCGTCTTCAAATTATCTCCCGAAAGATAAAAACTCCCTGGCGGTTCTTGCCCGGTTATTGGGTTATGAGGGTGAATCTGTCGAACAACGGGCGGATGCGCTTTTGCGTGATTATGAAGAAACCACCGGCGAGGTGCGGAAATTTTATCGCAAAATGCTGGATACGTGGTTGAGAACCGCCTTATAGGTTTATTCCGTTGAGGGCTCTTCTTTTGTTTCCTGGGAGGCTGGCGCCTGAATTTTTGGAAGGGTGATGATGAAAACGGAACCTTTGTCGGGTACGCTCTCTAACCGGACGCTTCCTTCATGTCGGCTCAGCACCTTGGCGCAGATGGCCAATCCAATTCCAGTACCACCGTACTGGTCGTCTGAATGCAAACGCTCAAACGGTTTGAAAATCTTGTGGAAATATTTTGGATCAATTCCAATGCCATTATCTTCCACCAGAATCTCCCACGCGAAATTTCCATTGGAACGGGAGCTGACTTTGATTTTTGGCGGCACATTTTCTTTTGAATATTTCAGGGCGTTGGAAATGAGGTTTTGGAATAACTGCGCGAGTTGAAATGCATCGCCGTTGATGGAGGGCAATGGGAGGACTTCGACGGTGCCTTGGGACCGTTTTATTTGCGCTTCCAGGTTGTTCAAGGCTTCGGAAACGACATCTTCCAGATTTATCGGTTTTAAGGGAGTGGACGTGCGGGTGACCCTGGAATATTCCAGAAGATCGTGAATAAAGCCCTGCATTTTAGTCATGGAGTTTTGCAAGCGGTCGATATAATTGAGCCCTCGATCGTCTGCATCAGCCGGGTAGACGCTTTTAATTCTGTCGCCAAAAAGCATCACCTTGCGGAGTGGTTCCTGCAAATCGTGTGAGGCGATAAAAGCAAAATCTTCCAGCTCCTGATTACTGCGTTCCAATTCCCTGGCCTTCTGCTCCAATTTGTCTTCAGCATTTTTGCGTTCGATGGCGCTCCCCAATATATCTGCCATGGATTGCAGAAAATTTACTTCCTCATGTGAGAAAACCCTCATTTCTTTCGTGTGAGCTGACAAAATCCCAAAAATCTGAGCCCCTGCATGAATGACCACGCTCATCCCACTTATAATTCCTTGGTCCAAAAGTAATTTGGGATTGGAGAAACGGGCCTCCCGATTTAAATCTTTTACGACGACAGGTCTATTTGACCGGAGGGTATACCCTGCCTGAGACTCCATCCCATCCGATACCCTGGCTTTGCCCACCAAACCTTTTTTCCAGCCCCAGCCGGCCTGTAAAAGAAAGGCATGTTCTTCAGGAATATATTTAAGGACTTTGCAATACTCCGCCTTGAGGGTTCGACTGAGAAGGTGGACTGCAAGATCCATCAATTCCTGGACGTTATCCCCTGGTAACGCGATTTGGCTGAGTTTATTGATGGCCCCCCGATGTTTTGCGTGGACTTGAAGTTTATCCTCCGCCTTTTTCCGTTGGGTAATATCTCTTACGATTCCAAGAAACCAGGTTTTGCCATCTGACACAATAGAGTTTACGGATAACTCCAGATCGAAAATTGAACCATCTTTACGCAACCCCTGAAGTTCACGGGTTACCATCAGAATTTTTGTTTCATCAGTAGACAGATATCTTTTAATATGCTGCTTATGGGCTGCCTTGTAAGGTTCGGGCATAAGTATGGAAATATTTTTGTTTAAGACTTCGGAAGCTCTGTAGCCGAAAAGACGCTCGGCGGCGGTGTTGAATGTTTCAATGATTTCTCCTTCATCGATGGTAATGATCCCGTCAATGTTATTATCTAAAAGGGCCTGAATTCTGATCTCTCTTTCCAGTACTTTTTCCTGGGCGTGGTTTCGCTCCTTCTGCATACGCATCTGCATCAGGTGCATCAAGAGGGCAATCAGCGAGGCTATAATCAATAAACCAAAAACCGCCAGAAACCCTTGCGACATAGCGTAAAGCGGTCCGAAGGCTTCTTTAGCGTCGATCTCTGTTGCCACTCCCATATAGTGGTCGGCGAGCCAGGTCCAGGCGCCCACCACTCGAATTCCACGGTAATCGTTATAGCCCTCCAGGTTCATCCCCGCTTTACCTTGCACCGCGCTGGCGGCCATTAAGGTCAAAGCGGGTTCGTGATTTTCATTGAGGGGAGAATGGGCCGGGAAGATTGAATTTATTTCCGGGTCACGCAGTTGGATTTTTAATATGGAGGACGAATCGCTTTCAGCGAGCAGTCCTTACTTTTTCAATTGATCGATAAAGCGGCTTTCGGTCAGGAGTAAGCCCTCGTCGTTAAAAGCGTAGGATTCTCCCGTGTTGCCAGAACGGGTCACTTCCAGCATATGGGTGAATTCCATCTCCGGGCGAAAGCGAAAGGCCAGAACTCCAAGGACCTGGCCGGCTTCATTTTGAATCGGTACAGAGGTAAACATGGTGGGTCGATTGGGTTGCCAGTTCCCCTGCTCATCCGGCAGGTTCACTTCGCCGGGAAAGGGGTGAGACACCACCGTATCCCCTTGCAGAGAGCGGTAAAAGAAATCCGACCGTTCGATCAACTTTCGTTTGCCCAAGGCGTCGTCCAGAAGAGCGCCGACCTGATATCCGGTAGAATCCAGAATCACAAACCCAATAAAACCGTATTTTTTGCAGGTGTTGCCTAAATGTCTGCGGAGCCATAGGAGTTCTTTGGATTGTTTCAGAACGGAAGCGGGTACATCCTCTTTTTGCGCGATTTTTATCAGAGCAATAATTTTGGCTTTTATTTCGGGTTGGCTGGCCAACACCTCGGCGTCCCTTTTTTTATCTTTTATCCAATTTTCGAGAGACGCCACCTGGGCCGAGAGCAGGGTTTGCAACTGGACCGAAAGGTTGTCTTTCATTTCCCGCTCCACTTCGGTATGCCCGTACCATCCGATGGCGGCAAGGAAGATAATGGTAATTATGGATAAAGCTAGATTGGGGAACACCGACGAGGAGAGCATCCTTGCCCAAAAAGGCGGTTTTTGAGATGAAACAGATCTGAACTCTGATTCGGGATCTCGCATATCAATAGTTTAAGGCATAACCCTTTATATATCAATATGATTTGAGGAATTTTAGGGGGGGGGATCGTCAAGGCTGGAAAATGACCTTTCGGGAGAGTCAATTTTCTTAAGAGGATTTTTCAGGAAATGACCTGAAAAAGCGTACTTTAGCAGGTTGCTGAAAAAGTCCCAAGCACGAGGGTTTTCACTGTTGTCATGCTGAGCCTGTCGAAGTAGGACCTTGATAATTAAGGGCTGTTTTCGCACTTCGACATACCCCTTCGGGGCATGAAGGCAAGGGTCGAACATCACAGGCTCAGTGTGACAGTTGTAGGTAGAAAAAATAGTTTTTCAGCAACCTGTTAGGAGATTGTTTTCTTCTTAGAAAAGGTGTTGAGCTTGTATTCGATGCTGTCGATGAGCGCCTGCCAGCTGGCTTCGATGATATTTTCTGAAACCCCGACTGTGCCCCATTTCGAGTGATGATCTCCGGATTCTATCAGCACGCGGATTTTGGAACGGGTGCCTTTTTTTTCATCGAGGATTCTGACTTTATAGTCGAATAAATTGACTTCTTCCAGTTCCGGGTAAAATTTTACCAGTGCTTTCTGGATGGCCTTGTTCAGGGCATCGACCGGGCCTGTCCCTTCGGCGGCGGTCACTTCTAAAACGCCATTGACGCGGATCTTGACGGTGGCTTCGGAAATTGGTTCTTCGTCCTCCTGGCGTTTTTCGACGATGACCCGGAATCCGACAAAGTCAAAGAAAGTTTCCTTGTCCCCCAGGGCATCGTGCATCAATAACTCGAAGGACCCTTCAGCACCTTCGTACTGATACCCAAGGTTCTCCAGAGACTTCAAGTTTTTGAGAATTTTCCTGATTTTTGGGTCGTCCCCGTCAACGTCGATGCCGAATTCCTTTGCCTTGAAAATGATATTGCTTTTTCCCGACAGGTCGGAAATTAAAATTCGCTGGCGGTTGCCGACGGATTCCGGATCGATGTGTTCGTAAGTCAGCCGGTTTTTCTGAATGGCGCTCACATGAATGCCGCCCTTATGGGCAAATGCGCTGTGGCCGACATACGGCTGGTGGTTCCAGTGGGCTTTATTGGCCAGTTCATCGACAAAGGAAGAAACCTCTTTCAAGCTCTTCATTTGACCGTCGGTCACGCAATTCAACCCCATTTTCAGTTTCAGGTTGGGGATGATGGAGATGAGGTTGGCATTGCCACAGCGTTCCCCGTAGCCGTTCACCGTTCCCTGAACCTGTTCCGCTCCGGCTTCCACGGCTTGCAAGGAATTGGCCACGGCCAGCTCGGAATCGTTATGGCAATGAATTCCCAGTTTGACGTTTACCTGAGCCTTAACGTCCGCGAATATTTTGCTGATCTCCCAGGGCAGGGAGCCGCCGTTGGTGTCGCACAAGACAATCCAATCGGCGCCTGCCGATTCGGCTTCCTTGACCACCTTCAGGGCGTAGTCGGGATTGGATTTATAGCCGTCGAAAAAATGCTCGGCGTCAAACAACACTTCCTGGCCGTGCTTTTTTAAATAAGAAAGACTCTCCGTGACCATGCGCAGATTTTCATCCTGATCCGTGGACAGAGCATGGCGCACATGCAGGTCCCACGATTTTCCGAAGATGGTGATGACTTCAGTCTCGGCCTTGAGGAGATGCTGGATATTGGTGTCCTCTGCAACCGATTTTCCCGGATAGCGAGTGCATCCAAACGCCGCCACTTTGGCATTTTTAAGAGTGGCGCGGCGGATCTTGACAAAGAAGTCCATGTCCTTCGGATTGGACCCCGGCCAGCCGCCTTCGATATAGTGGACTCCTAATTCGTCCAGCTTGTGGGCGATGCGAATTTTATCTTCCACGGTAAAGGACACATCTTCCGATTGGGAACCGTCTCTTAACGTGGTGTCGTATATTTTGATCGATCGCATGGGTTACAAAGCTTTCATCTTTTTATCTGAAGCCGGGACGGAATCTTCACAGGAAACCTGGACTGGCTCCGATTTCAAGTCAAACGCCTCGTGCAACGCGCGGGTGGCCAGTTCGGTATATTTTTGGTCGATCACACAGGAAACCTTGATCTCCGAAGTGCTGATCATCATGATGTTGATATTCTCTTTGGAGAGCGTCTGGAACATGGTGGCCGCAATGCCCGAATGGCTTTTCATTCCCGCACCGACGATGGAGATTTTGCAGATGTTGGCATCCGAGGTGATCTTTGCCGCCTTGATTTCCTCGTTCACCCGGTTGACTTCAGTCATCGCGTCTCTGAGATGTTCGGTGGTGACGGTAAACGAAATGTCCGTGTATCCCTCATCGCTGATGTTCTGAATAATAATGTCCACCGAGACCGAGGCGTCAGCGAGCGCCTTGAACAATTTTCCGGCGATTCCCGGTTGATCGGGAACTCCCTTGACCGTGATCTTGGCCTGATTTTTGTGATACATGATTCCGGAAACGACCGGTTGTTCCATTTTCGGATCCTCCTCCGAGATCAAGGTTCCTGGATTATTATTAAATGATGACCTCACGATCAGAGGCATCTTATATTTCTTGGCAAACTCCACACACCGTATTTGCAGAACCTTGGCGCCCAAACTGGCCATCTCCAACATTTCATCATAGGATACGGTATTCAGCTTGCGGGCGTCCGGAACCACGCGCGGGTCCGCGGTGTAGACCCCGTCCACATCGGTAAAGATCTCGCACCGTTCCGCTTGCAAAGCGACCGCCAAAGCGACGGCAGACGTGTCCGATCCCCCACGTCCGAGGGTGGTGACATCTCCATGTTCATTGATGCCCTGGAAACCGGCAACCACGACGACATGATTTTTCTGCAAATAATGGTGACAACGTTCTCCGTCGATCTGCTTGATTCTCGCCCGCGTGTGTGTGTTGTCGGTTTGAAGCCCAATCTGGCGACCGGTCATCGAGGTGGCAGGGCAACCAATCTCGTTGAGAGCGATGGTCAACAGGGCGCAGGAGATGCGTTCGCCGGATGACAGCAAAAGATCGATTTCCCGCTGTTGCGGGGTCTCGGAAATCTCTGCCGCCATTTTAAGCAGTTTATCGGTCTCCCCGGCTATGGCAGAAACCACCGCGACGATAGCATTGCCAGCTTTTTGCGCCTCGGCGATTCTTTGGGCCACGCTTTTGATCCGTTCGATAGTCCCGACCGAGGTTCCGCCATATTTTTGGACTATGAGTGAGGCCATTACAATTGGTCCTTTAAAAATGCTGCAATCAGTTGTGGCCCGCTTTGAAAATGGATTTTGTTGGCATCGAGAATTTTTTCATCGAAGCCCCCGGCGGACTCGCTTCCCGTCGGTCCCGGATAGACCAGGAAGGGGACGCGATCTTTGGTGTATTTCATGAGAGAGGCCGACGCTACATGATTTTCCACGAATAACATTTTAACATCATCCCGGCTGTTGAGAGCATTGAGCAGGGGGCCTGCAATCTCCTGATCAAAATCTTCAATGGCCAGGACTTTGTCGTCCAGATCTCCCTTGAGAGAGATATTCTCGATCTCCTCGATATGCAGATAAACAATATCATGGGCGTCAAGTTCCGCAAGAGCTGTATCCACCTTGCCTTTGAAACTGGCAGCCGGATTCCCGTTTGGCCCCATAATGTCAACAACATGGATTCCAGCCGATTTCCCCATGCCTTTGAACAGTAGAGAGGATGTGACGAGGGCCGCACTCTTTTTGTGCGTTTCAGAAAATGGCGGCAATGTCTGTCGGGGACCGTTTCCCCACAACCACACACTATTTACAGTGTCCAGACCCTGCTTTTGGCGATTGCGGTTGTAGGGATGGTTGTGCAGGATGATCTGCGACTGGTTCATGAGAAATACCAGGTCTTTAAATTCCTCGCCGTCAGGCATGAACTGGCGGATGCCCTCGCCGATCAGCTCCATGGGCGGGTTCAGGCTTCTGGAAAAAGCCGGACTTTTGATCACCATCAAATTATGGGGACCGATACCGGGATAAAACCGGACCGAGGGATCGCCGATTTGCTCCTGCAAGGCATCCAACAGCACTCGTGCGTCTTCGCTCGGCAGGTTGTCTGCGGTAAAATCTTTCATCACCATGTCGTTGTGGCTGGACTGCAACTGCACGAAGGTACAGCACAGGGGAAGCTCGTCTTCCGTAAGCGGGATATCCAGAGCCAGAGCGTCAAACGGGGCCGTCCCGCCGTGATAAGTTTCCGGGCAATAGCCTAACAGCGCGAGAAGGGAGACATCGTTTCCGGCCTCGAAGTTTTCAGGGATCGTTTGCACATTTCCAGATAAACCCTTTTGGGCCAGCCGGTCCAAGTGGGGCGTGTCCGCGATCTGTAACGGCGTTTGGTTGTCTTTTTCCGCGATTGGCCGGTCAGTCAGACCACAGCCGATGACGATTAAGTATTTCATATTCAAAAAGTTGTAATAAGAAGGATCGAGGATGTAACCAAAAATTATAGCTTATATAGCTAATAAGCTCAAATTTTCCAAGGAATTTTGTGCAAGACCGTAATGTGGGGTAAAAAGGGAATAAAAACAAAACTGGCTGCTCTTGTCGATGGAGTCCCAAATTACTTATGGGCATCTCTAAAAATTGACAACGATGCCGAATCGCCAATTCAAAGAAGCGTCTTTTGTTTTAGTAGGACAGGCGACCTACCCTTAAAGGTTATAC
>JAQCGX010000053.1 GCA_027619975.1 Nitrospinota bacterium | reverse complement strand
TTGCAATCTGTATCAAGGGCAAAAAAAAACAAGAAATTAACTAAGCCCATTAACCGCACGGGACACTAGCCATGAGTGGGGCGTCTTTGATTGAGATAGCGGATGTGTTGGGCCATAAATCGCTGGAGATGGTCAAGAGGTACGCTCACCTTTCAGAGGAGCATTCAGCTTCGGTAGTCGAGACAATGAATATAAAGATATTCTCTTAATTAGAAAACATGCTCCTATCCAGCGATTCGGGTCTCCTCGTCCCAAGTCTAAAGTCCTAAGTTCTAAGTTCCGAGTTTCAGGTTCCAAGTTCAGTTTCCCGCGTCTATTGTCCTGGCTATTGGGAAAAAGAGAAGACCGGGGTAGTCCAAAAATGAAAAATATTGAATTGACTAAGTTCGTCTTCCATCGCCGCTATGCTTGATCACTAACAATGGTGTGTTAGTGCTAATCTACTTATGGTAATAACTCGTAATATTCTTAAGGGTTAAAAGCGATTTCGTTTCAGGAAATGAATTATGTTTGAACCCTTACAAACCAGATTTGCTGTAGGATATCCAGATTGACTCCGGCCCAGCATCTGGAGGGGCTGGGCCAAAAAAATAATGCTTTCCAGTCGATCAGAAAAATTGCAGGAATTCTGAAGCTGAGTTTTCATGAATCAGGTGTATGTGCATACGGTCATACCAAACATGAAGAAGAGAATCGGTATCTAAGTCGCTTTTCGGCAAATAGCTGCTAAGAATTTACTATCTGAACAGTCCTAATTCGTGATTTCCCAATCAGCGATTTCTCCTATCACAACATTAAAAAAAGGATGAACATCCAGTTGAGTTAGTATTCGATATTTTAAGTACAGTGATGGATCACGGGATTTCAACTTTCCTAGTAAATGCTGTCTCTCAAACTCTATTTGTCCTGAATTAACATCAATCTTGATTCTGGACCTGGGAGTATTAATTTTCTTTGAATCAAATTTATAGTTGCGTTTCAATGATTCCTTGTAAATGTGATGCAAGTATTCGTTAATTGCAGCAATTGGATCAGCTGTTTTTTTAAACCGGTTGAGTTGGGGATGATTTTTGTAACCCTGTGTTTCCCCCTTCAAAACCTTCTGAGCGAGTAGCCCCTCTCTCCAAAGGGCAACAATCCCCTTTGTATCAAGATACTTAGGATGTATTGACCACAATCGCATGGCACATATTCTTCGCTATCGCAACAAATTGATAAACCGATAACTTAGTTTAGTCATTGGCTTTGAAAGGTATATAAAAAAATTACTGAACTGAAAATTGTCAAACTTATAGAAGGCAGCATTTTATAAAAAGAATTTTTTATCCTCAAATGAGTAAACACAGCTGCAACCATTAACACCGTTATTCCAGACGCACCTAAAAGAATAACAATTGGGTCATTGCTATATAGCATTAAAGCAAATGATAATTTGAATATCCCCACAAGATCTCTTAACCATTCAGGCAATTCATATACCTTGAACTCTTCAATGATGTTCTGGTATCTGACAACCCAAACGAAAAAGATCGACCCGGCCACTAAAGCTTTAATAGCATAAATAGCACTTGCTATACTAATCACGTTGATCTCCTTAATTACAATTAACTATCTGGAAACAAAATTTATGTTTTGGCAAAGTATCAATAAAAATTTACTTGTTACAACGGGAAGATTAATTTGACCCCTCGATATTCAATGGAAGCGGCACCTTTTTATCACAGGGCACACTTGGGTTGAGTCCACATTCATGATTTTTCAATAACTCCGAATTCAAAATCATTTTGTTGCCTCGGGCAAATCGACGAGCCGAATAAAACCGTTTGGTGGCATCTTCGTGTTGCCCAGCTTGATGAAGGCCCAGAGCAAGGTTGTAAAATAAAATTCCCTGGCTCGGATCCCTTAATTGCTGTGCCAAATTCAAAGCCTTTTTGAATCGGTCAATTGCTGTCTTGAAATCGCTTTGTTCATAAAGCTTGATGCCCTGTCTATTGATTTGATCGATCTCCAGGTCATAGCTCTTAGAGCCTTCTACTTTTGGAAGTTCTAGCGGTGCTTCCTGTTCCGCCCATGCGGCACCAACCATCAGCAGCAAAAGGCCTAAAAGTATGGCCATACATGAATAGGTTCTAAAATGATTGGCTTCGTTTTTTGTTTTCATTTTTTTAAAGTCCAATTTTTGCTTTCCATGCAGATTTGATATAAGGAATGCTTTCGGTTTAATCGCTCACCAGCACCTTCGCTTCCTTCACTACGTTTACTACTTTGATTAGCAATATCCTGACAAGCTTGCATGTCTTTTAGAAAGATCTGTTCCCCTTTATTTTTTTGATCCTTGTAAGCCCGAAAATTTGTTTCTGGCTGACATCCAGCCATCCCCAATTCCGTGAGCACAATAAACACTGAGAATATCCATAACTTGTTCATGGCTTTGCCTGCGTTTGATAAACTTCTTTGAATTTACTTAATCGATCAAAATAAATATTTACAGTATTAAGGGCTATTTATTTTGTAAATGAGTATCAAACAGGTTCTTCTGATAAGGACCGTATATAATGAATGAGTTGCCAGATTGTTTGGTCCGATAGATGTGAGTAAGGCGGCATGGAAGTTGCCTTGGAACCGTTTTTAATGATCCAAAACAACTGGCCATCCGAAACTTGATCCATCGTTGGTTTACATGTGAAGTTTCTAGGTTTGGGGCTCATATTAGGAGCCATGGCTCCCAGTCCATCTCCATTCATGCCATGGCATTGCTTGCAAGCCAGAGGTTTTGCTTTAATATGAGCGAGAACTTTCCCTTCTTTAACAAAACGCGGTTCTTTTCGAAGCGGGTTTACCTTTTCCAGAAATTCCTTGGGAGCTGTAATTGTTTTTCTTTTTTGAGGACACTCTTTAGCCCAAGCAATATTTGTTAAGTGAAAAGATAAGGCGAAGAAGAGAAAAATTATAATAAAGGATAAAATTCTAAATAGTTTTATGTAGAACATCTATTTCTCCAAATATCATTGTGTTATCAGGATATGCCGGATATTTTTTGCGAGTATCTAAGATATTTAATGATCTCCTGAATCTCTTTCTCCGATACTTTTCCTTTTTGGGAAGGCATGGCGCCAGAATCTGATCCATTCAGAATAGTCTTGGCAAGCTTAATATTGGAAAAGTTCGTGGACGAAAATTTCTCTTGAATCAATTTCGGTCCCCTTCCTCCCAATCCATCGGGTCCATGGCAGTTGGCGCAAGCCTGATGATAATAATCTTGCCCGGCTCTGTATATTTCAGGAACCGTTTTTCGAGGTTCAACCGCGCAGGATGTTAGCAATACGCTTAAAAGCAAAGAGAGCAAAATAATAATTAAATTTTTCATTCCCCCCCCCCATTTCCGCAATCAAAAGAGCCATTCGTAATCTAGATGTTGCCCTGTTCTTCGATCATAACCTTGAGTGCCTGATATTCTTTGTTGTCGGGACTGGTCTCCAGGGCTTTGTTAATAGATGCTAATGCTTCTTTATATTTTTCATTCCCCAAGTGAATGAGTGCGAGCATATAAAATGAACGGGCTTGCATTTGAGAATCGCTTTCCACGTCGCGCGCACATCGAAAACCCAATCCAACCCCATAAGAATTGTTCATCGGATCATTCCAGAAACGGTGCGTGGTGGTGATGCTTTGTTGCGGAGCGAACCACGACCCGCCCCGGATGACTTTCTTTTTCCCGGCGGCAAGCCCATCTGGGTAGGTTCCAGTGATACCCGGTTCACCCCCTATTTGGGGTCCTGCTGGGTTGCTAATATCCTTCGAAGTTTTGTAATAGTTCGGGTCATACCAGTCCTGAACCCATTCGAAAACATTGCCTGCCATGTTATAGACACCGTAATAACTTTTCCCTTCCGGGTGAGAATCTATTGGTGCCGTAATGTGCTTCTGACCCGTTTTACCTTTGGCAAAATTCGCCTTGCTGTAATCCAGTTCATTGCCCCAGGGATATATTGAACCCCCAGGCCCACGCGCGGCTTTTTCCCATTCCGCCTCCGTCGGCAATCTTTTGTTTGCCCAGTGGCAATAGGCGTTAGCGTCGTACCAATTCACTCCCGTAACCGGTTGGTTGGGTTGGTTTAATTGACGGTGATCCCAATAGGCTGGAGCCGGATAATCTGTGGCTTTGATGAACTCGGTGTAATGAGCATTGGAAATCTCATACTTATCGATGTAATAGGCACTTAGATAAATCATTTGCGCCGGACCTTCATCGTCAAAGGCATCTTTTGAAACTTCATATTTGGTTTCTTTGTCCGGGGATGGTTCTTTGCTTTCGTCGCTGGCAGGAGTTTTGTCGATGCCGCGTATAAAACCACCGGGGTTGATAAGGACCATATTTTGGGGTGCGGAGGATTCTGCTACCGCGGCAATGGGCAGGCAAGTGCCGATGAAGATCGTTAAGAGAAAAGAAAAAACAACTTTGATTATATATTTAGTTGAATGGCTCTTCATGAGTTCCTCCTGAAGTAGGATTTGTTTTAAGTAATTTAATCGACCTGACACAACGAAACCCAATGCCATCAGTCTTAAGCGCGAATCCGCCTTTACCTCTGGAAGCCGGTCGCACATCCGCTTTAAAGCTGTGCCATGAACCGCCTTTGATTACTTTCAAAATTCCCGTTTCCGGACCTAGCGGATTTTTGTTGGGAGCCGTTGCGTAATAATCTGAGGCATACCAGTCGCTCACCCATTCGCGAACGTTTCCGGCCATGTCTTGCACTCCATAGGGTGAGGATGTATCCGGTTTTAACCCAACTTGCCAAAGGGTCTGGGTTCCCTCCCAATTTCTTTGAAAATTAACTGCCTTTTGTGAGGGAGGCTCAGAGCCCCATGGAAAGGTAAACCCCTGTTCTCCCCGCGCCGCTTTTTCCCACTCCGCCTCCGTGGGCAGGCGTTTTCCCGCCCAGCGGCAATAATCCACTGCGTCATACCAAGTCACCTGAACCACGGGTAAATTGCCAACGTCTGATTCTTCTGATAATAATTTGTCTCCATAAGGATTGATTGGTTCTTTACGCCCGGTGGTATGGATGAAAACTAAATAACGTTCGTTGGTTACTTCATAAGCATCGATTGCATAGGTGTCTAGAAATACTTTTCGCTGGGATCTTTCATCGGGTCTGCCTTCTCCCTGTTTGCTGCCCATCAAAAACTCGCCCGCCGGAATTTTTATCATTTTAACGGGATCCCGGTTCGCTGGCTCATTGGAATTGGCAAAAACCGGAGCTTGTAGATTGAATGACGCCGAAACCAAGCAAATCAGAAAGGCCCAATTAAAACCTTTTTTTAAAGCATTCATTTTTTTGGCCCCTGACTTTCGGTAATGACTCTGTGGGTAATTTGCATGATTTGATGGATTACTTTGTCGGCGGCTTTCATATCCCCTCTTTCTTCCGCATCGTAAGCTTCCGCAAGAAGGGCGCGGGATTGATGAAGGTTCATTTCTAATTCAGTCTGGATCGCGGGAGATGCCAGGGTTCCACCCAATGCTCCATGATGGTAGGTTTCCCAAGCCCGCTCCACAGCCATACGAGCCTCGGCTGTCTTGCTGACGGAGTTTTCTTTATTAAAATCTTCGCCGAACCCCGAAACCGGAATACTGAGAAATAAAGCTGCCCAGAGAAATAAATATCCCGTTAGGGCTGATTTATTTGGATTATGAAAAGGATCTTTCATCGAAAACTTCTCCTGTTTTTTTCATAAAGCAACTTAGCTGAATGAAGAGGAGAGGATTAATCCTCTCCTCTTTAATTAAACTAAAGTAATAGTTTAGCTACTTAACCTGCTTCTGAATCATTTCCTTCAGTTGCAGGTACTCCGGGTTCGTTGCATCCTGGCTCAACGCCTTTTCAATGGACTTCATTGCCCTGGGATATTTTTCTGCCCCCAAATTGATTAGAGCATCCATGTAGAAAATTCGCGCCTGGAGGATAGAATCATCTTCCACGGAACGTGCACATCGAAATCCGAGGCCAACACCGTAACTGTTGTTCATGGGGTCGTTCCAAAACCGATGCGTGTTGGTCACACTTTCCGCCGGGGC
Organism: Nitrospinota bacterium; assembly: GCA_027619975.1. NCBI lineage: Bacteria > Pseudomonadati > Nitrospinota > Nitrospinota bacterium. The sequence goes on along the minus strand of JAQCGX010000053.1, from coordinate 5,411 downwards.
ATACCAGGAACCTCCACGGATGACCCGTTTTTTACCCACAGCAATCCGGTCCACGTAGGTTCCGGTACCACTAAGCCAGGCGCCTTCCTTTGGGCCCGTTGGATTAACGGTTTCCCTGGTGATTTTTGATTTATAAAAATTGGGATCGTACCAATCCTGTACCCATTCAAAAACATTTCCCGCCATATTGAATACTCCATAAGGGCTTTTGCCTTCCGGGTAGGCATCTACATTAGCGGTGAACTCCTGCTTTCGGCCAAAGTTCGCCTTGCTTGGATCAAGTTCGTTGCCCCACGGATACTTGTATCCTTCAGGGCCACGGGCAGCTTTTTCCCATTCAGCTTCTGTCGGAAGACGTTTGTTGGCCCATCCACAATAAGCGTTGGCGTCATTGTAGTTGACACCGCTGACCGGCTGTTCGGGCTTGTTTCGCTTGTGATCGTCCCAATAGGCCGGTGCGGGATGTCCCATAGCTTTAATGAATTCACTATAATGCTGGTTGGAAACTTCATACTTGTCGAGGTAGAAAGCATCCAGGATGACAGTGCGGGCGGGTCCTTCGTCATGGAAGGCTTCACGGGAAACACGGTATTTGAGTTGTTGCGCTTTAGACATTTTTTCTGTTTTTGGATTCACTTCTTTATCCACACCCATGAGGAAGTGTCCTGCTGGTATCATGACCATGTCTTCAGGCGATTCCACCGCCCAGGAGGTCGAAGCCCCAATCATTGTCATCACGGCCAATGCTCCGGCAGCTGTTTTCAAAACTTGTTTTGCTTGCATTTTTGATTGTCCTTAATTTTAGGTTTTTATTTTCTCAACCAACTATTTCACGGTCACAGTAATAGTGGCGCTTAGTGGTGGGTTTAAAGGCACATGGTTTCCTTGAGCGAACAACGTGGTGATGGTGTGTTTGCCTGGGGAGAGGGTTAATTCTTTACAGGAAGATCCATCACCCATATGAATATGATTTGCGTCTTTTCCGATGGGCTTGGTCAAATCCGACGGTAAATCCACATCAATCAGTAAATGGTGATGACCTTTATTCTCGTTGACCCCATTTTTTGCAGGTTCCACCCAAACTGCAAAAGGCTCCATGCATACTTTGAAGGGGCTGGTGACGCTGGAATTATTTGCAGGTCTTACGATGTCCACGGCCCTATACGAAATGGGAGCTCCATAGTCCGCAAAGGCAAAGGAAGCCTGTGTGAGTAAAAGAAATGCCATGAACAACATGCCGATTTTTTGGTTTACATTTTTGTGTTTCATTTTTTTGTCTCCGAAAATAATTCATTTTTTGTTGTCAGAATTCTCATTCCCCTCACCTTTCCCGTGTAATGTTTGTTTAATTTTGTGTTGATAGTTTTACGTTCTCGTATATAGTTTGTCAACTGTCGGGTGTGGGAAAAACGGTACAGGTTGCTGTCCCCTGAAAGGGGCCCAAACCGCTACCGGCTCTATAAAGAGCAAGATATTGATTTATTGAAGTTTTTGGTTGAGGAAATCAAACAGGGGCACTCCATTGGGGAGCTGGCCTCTTTGGGAAAAGATGAAATCCTGGCGCGTGTGAGGGAGAGGAGGGAAGAAGAGCCGGAATCATTGCCCAGGGATCAAATTTTGATGGAACTGGAAAAATATTTATTGCCGCTGGACCCATTGGCTTTTGAAAAAAGACTTAATGACTTAATGGTCTTATTGCCTTTTGATGAGGTCTTTACGAGGATTCTCGTCCCCTTACAAATCCGGGTGGGGGAGCTCTGGTTTGAGGGTAAGCTGGATATTTCGATTGAGCACTATGTTACGGCGCAGGTAAAACAAAAACTTTTTACCGCCATGAATATGATTGGTATTGAGCAACATGGACCGAAGGTTTTAATTGTCTGCCCTCCCTGGGAACTTCATGAAATAGGGGCCCAGGTTCTTGCCTATTTTTGCGCAACTCGAAAGTGTCGGGTGATTTTTCTTGGTGCTAATTTACCTTTGGCAAACTTAATTCATTTTAGTTCCCTGACAAAACCAGATGTCGTCATATTATCCTTCACCTCGGACATCAGCGAAAGTAAGGCTAGAGTTTTCTTTACGGAGTTATCCCATCAAAATTCGACCAATAAAAGCCCGGTTTGGGTTGGGGGACAGGGAATAAGGGGCGTGGAGTCGGCTTTCGAAAAAGCAAATATTAAAATCGTGAATGACCTGGAAATTTTGGAGAAACTATTAACTGAGCTGACATCCTGATAATTATTTTAGTTTTGATTAAGAAGCTAGAGGCTTCAAATTTTCAAAAATTATATTACTGCAAAGGATCGTTTTATGGGCAAGCTTTGGATAGGAATCAGCAGTTGCCTGCTGGGCGAAAAAGTCCGCTGGAACGGTGACCACAAGCAAAACTTATATGCCAAGGAAATATTGGGCAAGTTTTTTGACTATGTCCCTGTATGCCCTGAAGTTGAGATCGGAATGGGGGTGCCGCGTGAAACGGTCCATTTAGCGGGAGACAAGGATTCTCCAAGAATGGTTGGGACGAAAACAGGAACCGACTGGACGCAAAAGATGATCCGATTCAGCGCCGGCAAGGTTCGAGAACTTTCTTCCCATGACTTGAGCGGTTTTATTTTCAAGAAAGGATCGCCTTCCTGCGGCATCGAACGCGTATCTCTATATACCGAATCAGGGAATAAGGCCAATTCTATGGCACAAGGATTATTTGCCAGTACATTCATGAAAAAATTTCCTTTGATTCCTGTGGAGGAAGAGGGACGATTGAATGACTTCAAAATCCGGGAAAACTTTATCGTCCGTGTGTTCAGTTATCACCGCCTGCAAAAATTATTTCAAGAAGGGTATTCGAGAGGGGCGCTGGTAAACTTTCACACCCAACATAAGTTTTTACTTTTATCCCACAGCAGAAAACATTATGACACCCTGGGAGGCCTGGTGGCCGAGGCCAAGAAATTTCGACCAGCAGAAATGAAAACCCGTTACAGCAAAATATTCATGGAAGGATTGACCCTGAAATCTACTCCGAAAAAAAATACCGATGTGCTTCAGCATATGCTGGGGTTTTTGAAAAAGGATCTGTTAAAAGAAGAAAAGCAGGATATCTTATCAACCTTGGAAGACTATAGAAAAGAGCTGGTACCCCTCATTGTTCCTCTCACCTTGATAAAGCATTATGTAAAAAAGTACGATATCACTTATCTTCTCGACCAGGTATATCTGAATCCCTATCCCAAGGAACTGATGCTAAGGAATCATGTTTAAAATGTGCATAGCCCGCTCCTAGCCATTTCGCAAGTGATAAGGAAATTTATTGGAACTCCGACCATCATTAAGGAAGAGAGTTCTTATAGCCTCCATTCCCACCCGTGGGGTTGTAGATCATTTCCTCTTTTCACGATACCCGTCGCTGGTCAGGAAATATATAAAAAAATTGTGTGTAATACCGGTTGATCGTTACGCCCGATTTTTTCTTAAAGTTTCATATTCTTCCAATTTGTTTTTTTGTGAATTCTGTAAGTATCTTTGGCGATCTTTTTAATTGACACTTTTTTGTTAACGACAACCTCCTTTTAAAGCAAAGGTTAACAGAAAGCATCTCTTAAGTTTTCTACTTTAACGCTCTACATTTGGCTGATAGTGAGCCCTTAATATTTGGCGTAATCGTTTTTTAAAGATTTTTATTCTTGAAGATTCCACCCTTGGTCTTTCATGCATTTGATATAATTGGGATGCGTTATTACGGAAGATTCGGTGTAGGCATCGCAAAAACTACTATCCTTTTCAAACTTTATTTCAGAAGGTGATACATCCTCACTGGACGGTGTTGTACTGCATCCCATTAAAACGGTTAATAAAACAAGCTTTACGATAAGTTTAGTCATGTGTTTTCTCATTTCTTTATCAGAGAACAAAACCTAGAACATCAAAAAATAAAAAGGTTTTGTCCAAAGGTTGGGGAATCCATTGCTCCATTTCTAAAAGGTAGTAATTTTGATCTGTGATCTCTTTTAGTGCCGAGTTTAATTCTGGATATGAATACTAGAAACCTGCTTTAATAATTTTTTCTGCTGAGACATTTTGGCTTGCCAGAAGAATCTTGGCCATTTCTCCTAACAGAACCTTATGTTTGTCACAAGGATACCGAGCGCACGTTTCAGGGTTTTCATCAAGAACAAATATATTCATGAAATTTATTCCGATGTGATTTCCAGATAGGCTAGATCAAAACCTTTCCCTCTGATTTTCTCTTTCAACATGTCAATAGTATTTTGGGCCATTTGGGGCGAACGACTCAGGATCCAAAGGTATTGCCTGTTGGGTTCGCTGACCACGGCATACTGATAATCCTTATCCAGGTCAATGATCCAGTAGTTTCCTGAAAAAGGCCAGAAAAACTGAACTTTTAGTTTGGAGTTGGTTTCTTTATCCGCGATAGTGGCTTTGCCGATAGCTTCTTCTATTTCACCTTGCGGACTGCCTTTCCGACATTGGTTGATGACTTTGATGTTGCCATCATCCAACTTTTTATAGAAAGCGGTCGAGTTAAAGCATCCATCCTGAAAGTAATGCGGGTAGCGGGCGATTTCATACCATTTGCCAAGATAGCGCTCCACATCCACATAGGGAACGACTTGTAGCTCTGGTGATGATTTCCTAGGCACGCTTGAGCAACTGCTTGCAAAAAAAATCAAAAGAACAAAGCCAGCAAAATAAAAATCAAAGCGAGATTTAGGTTTAATAGACATGATTTATTTAAGTTGAATTTCTAAAGTTTTCGCAATTAATCAGACTTGAATAACGACTCGAACCAGGACAAAGCCAACCATCACCATTTGCGCCAGGTTGATTCCCACACTCAATCGGTGTAAAAGGTTGAAAGTTTTTCCGGCTTTTATGTTGCCGTGCAACTGATCATCGCGATATCGATTGATTCTCGGCATCAGCCACAACCATGCCCATATAAAAAGAACAAACACGATCACCAGATGAATCGCCTCTGGGTAGCTCCATAGCAAGAAGGCCGCCGCCAGGGTCATCCCTGACATGGCCATACTGTATATCGGAAAGGCCTGCCGAATGAATGGCCCGGAAATCTCCGGCGGGAGTTTGGTGAATACCAGGGGAGTCATGATCGCCGCGAAAAAGAACATTCCGCCCGTTATCAGTGCCAGTAAAAATACTCCTGTCATATCGACTATCGGGAAACTGTTCATGATGGCCTCTATCAAGAATGTTAGTATTGCAAGCGGAGAACCCAGGTATCCAGCGTACAGAAGCCCATCTACTGGAAAGCCCCCAGGCTATTCCCTGGGTTCTCCTTTTAAAATTTTACACTTGGACCGCTTCTATCTGTTCTTTCATCATTCCCGCCACCTTATTCAAATTAAATGGCCATGCATATTTGATATTGA
>JAQCGX010000052.1 GCA_027619975.1 Nitrospinota bacterium | reverse complement strand
TGCCACCGATATAAGAAATCTTGTGCAATGTTCGATTTCCCGTAATAAACTAATTTTTAGAGGTGTCCATAAAAATAGTAATGATAATTTTTACAGAATGTATAATGGTCGTGAAATTGTCAATGGATTTCCCTGCCAGCGAACCAGCTTGAATTTCTCAAAGGAATGACTATGACCTCCCTCCAGTTAAACTACGATAATATCAAGTCTTTCGTAACCGATCAGGAAATTCAAGGCCTGCAATCTCAAATCGACCCGTTGCATCAGGCTCTGGAGAACAGGACGGGTAAGGGATCGGATTATCTTGGCTGGCTGGATTTGCCTTCCCGAACCACGCACGAACAATTGAGTGCTGTCGAACAGTCGGCAAAACACATTCGCGATCATTCCGATGTGTTTGTCAGCATCGGTATCGGCGGCTCTTATCTGGGCGCAAGAGCGGCGATTTCCTTTCTGGGACATACCTTCGCCAATCAGTTGACTGGAGGAAAGCCCGGTTTCCCGGAGGTGCATTTCGCGGGTCACAACCTGAGTTCTGACTATCATGCAGACTTGTTTGATCTGATTGCGGAGCGGGACGTTTGTCTGAACGTCATTTCTAAATCGGGGACCACGACAGAGCCTGCAGTGGCGTTTCGTCTGTTGAAAGAAAAACTGGAAAAGAAATACGGTAAATCCGGGGCGAAAAAAAGGATTGTCGTCACCACCGATGAGAAAAAAGGCGCGCTCAAAAAACTTGCCGACGAAGAGGGATACACCACTTTCGTGATCCCCGACGATGTTGGGGGCAGGTATTCGGTGTTGACGCCTGTGGGTCTGCTTCCCATTGCCTTGGCGGGCGTCAATATCCGCGAGTTGATTGCCGGGGCAAAAACTGCGGAGTCCGCTTATTCTTCTCATTCGAGTATTGAAAAAAACTTATCTTATCTTTATGCGGGAATCAGACACCTGCTTTATAAAAAGGGCAAGACGCTTGAGGTTCTGGCCGCGTTTCATCCTTCCTTGTCCTATATTCTGGAGTGGTGGAAACAATTGGCAGGTGAAAGTGAAGGCAAGGATAAAAAAGGGATTTTTCCGGCATCGGTTGAATACACCACGGATTTGCATTCCATGGGACAATGGGTACAGGAGGGCAACCGCATCCTTTTTGAAACCTTTCTACGTGTTGAGACTTCCCGCAAGCAATTGGAAATCCCCGCATTTGAAAATGACGACGATGGGCTGAATTATCTGGCGGGAAAATCACTGGATTTCGTTAATGATAAGGCTTACAAAGGGACCGCGATGGCGCACTTGGAAGGGGAGGTGCCCAATATGGAAATCTCGATCAAGGACCGGTCGGCGGATTCTTTAGGGCAGTTGTTTTATTTTTTTGAGCGTGCCATTGCCATGACGGGCTATTTGATGGACGTGAATCCCTTTGATCAGCCGGGTGTTGAATTTTACAAAAAAAATATGTTCTCGCTTTTGAATAAACCAGGGTACGGGAAAGGATAATTCCATGACGACAACAAGTCAAAAATTGGATGAGTTGATTCACCAGATCGCTCATGAGGAAGTGGTTGGCGAAAAACCTGAAGCTGAAACCAATGCTTTGCTGGAAAAACTGTGTTCCTTAGGGAGCGAGTTGTGGCTCGATACCGGAGATCTTGAAAAAGCCCAGGCCACTTGGAAGAGTGAATTGTCCGCCTTGACCACAAACAATACCCTTGCCAATCAGGTGGTGCAAAGCGGGGTGATGGATGCAACCATCCGCGATACGGTTGAGAAAATTCGCGCCGTGGCTCCTGATTTAAATGGAGAGGACCTGGTCACGGAAATAGGTTTTGTCATCAACTGCAAGATTGCCCTCAGGCTGGTGCAGGCGTTCAAGGTGAAGGTGAGCGTGGAATTGCACCCTGCCATGTCACGAGACATGGAAAAAACATTGACCTATGCGAGACGCTATTACAAAGTCTGCCCGGAGTATTTTATCGTCAAGATCCCGCTCACTCCTGAGGGGTTTATGGCGGTGCGCCAGCTTCGCAAAGAGGGGATTCCCATCAATTACACTCTGGGATTTTCGGTCCGGCAAAACTATCTCGCGGCCCGGTTGTCCAACCCGAGTTATGTGAATGTCTTTTTAGGGCGGCTCAACCAGGTGGTGATCGACAATTCTTTGGGCAATGGTGACATGGTGGGCGAAAAAGTAACCCTTGCCACCCAGGGAGCCTTGTGTGACCTTAGAACGGATCACCCTGATGTGACCACCAAACTGATCGGGGCCAGTATCCGAAATGGAGCTCAGGTCGGGTTTCTGGCCGGGCTTGACGTTTTGACCATTCCACCGCCCGCGATGCAGGATTTTATGGACACGAGTGATGCAGGAAAACTCCGGTCCCATGTTTCCGATACTATCGAACCGGGCATTGATGCTACCCCGTCGGGTGCGTCTCGTTTTTCCGTTTTATGGGAACTTTCGGATGCCTTTAAAGCCTTTGTCGAATTGTTAGTGAAAGATGCTAAGGTCGATCAAATGACCGGAGAGGGTTTGGAAACCTTTTGCCGCGAAAAAGGAATTGACCTGTTTCATCCCTTCTCTCAGGAAGACCTGAGCAAGATCACCGAGCATGGAAAAATTCCCCGATTAGGAGAATGGCCTGATTCCGTAGCGCTGGACGACCTGATGACGCATTCGGCTTTGCAATCGTTTGCCAAAGACCAGCAGGCGTTGGATGAAAGAATCCTTTCGTTTATTTAAATAAGAATCGAGATCAAATTCTAAGGAGATTTTTATTTAATCACTGGATCGCCGCGCCGCTTTGCGGCTAGCGATGACGTATAACAGGCTCTGGATAAACTGCATGAAGGTTCTCGACTTAACTATAGCCATCTATCCAAAGGAATGAGAAAACCATGATTCTGGTTGCAGATATCGGAGGAACCAAGGTCAATCTGGCAGTGTTTCGGCAGGCAAACGACCACCTCGAACAGGTGGGTGAAGCCAGGTTTGAAAGCCAAAAATATTCCGGTCTGGAAGATATCCTGGACGAATTTTGTCAAAAAGAACATCCGCAAATAGAGCGGGCCGCTTTTGGCATCGCAGGACCCGTTAAAGACGGCAAGTGTGAAGTCACCAACCTTCCCTGGGTCGTGGATGTCCAAAATTTAAAAAAGCAATTGGGGTTGGAATCGGTCTGGCTGATCAACGATTTGGCGGCGATGGCCTGTGCGGTGCCTTTTTTGCCTGACCCCGAGTTGGAAGTGCTCCAGGAAGGCCGGGAAGTAGAAGGGGGGAGAGTGGCTATTTTAGCCGCTGGAACCGGCCTTGGAGAGGCATTTCTTATTCCGGATGGGACAGGGCGATATTTACTGATCGACTCGGAAGGAGGACACTGTGATTTTGCTCCCCGCGCGGAACTGGAAATGGAATTGCTGGATTTTTTGAACCAGAAATTGGGCCGCACCAGTATCGAACGGGTTTTATCCGGCCCAGGTCTCCATAATATCTATCAGTTTCTTGTAAAATGCCATGCGTTCGAGGAACCGTCCTGGCTGACTCAGGAATTCCAGAACGGCGATCCCGGAGAGGTCATCACTCAAAATGGTTTGCAGGGAAAATCCCCAGCCTGCGCAAAAGCTTTGGAAATGTTGGTTTCGATTTACGGAGCGGTAGCCGGTGACTTGGGGTTGCAGCTGTTGACTCGCGGGGGCATTTATATTGGCGGCGGGATAGCGCCAAAAATCCTGCCACTGATTAAGAGCGGTTTGTTTATGGAATCCTTTTATTCCAAAGGACGGTTCAAACCCTTCATGCGCGAAATTCCGGTCAAAGTGATATTAAATGAAAAAGCCTCTCTTTTGGGCCTGGCGCATTATGCTCTGGGAGCCAAATTCGTCCGTTGATGTCCCTTACAAGACGCGGTATGATAGCCAGCTTGTGTCCTGTCCTCACCATTAGGAGTTTCCTGTGTGGGGGAATAATAGTCCCATATTTTTTGTTTGAAGAGGATCGATGGAAAGCACATTAAAGAAAATTGTTTTAGCGTATTCCGGTGGATTGGATACTTCCGTAATTATCCAGTGGCTCAAAGAGCAATATGATTGTGAAATCATCGCATTTGCGGCGGATGTCGGGCAGGGCCAGGAATTGGAACCCGTTCGGGAAAAGGCCCTGGCGACGGGAGCTTCCAAGGTATACATCGAAGATTTAAAAGAAGAGTTTGCAAAAGATTATTTGTTTCCGATGCTCCGTGCCAACGCGTTTTACGAAAATAATTATTTGCTGGGAACCGCGATTGCCCGTCCCCTGATTGCCAAAGAGCAAATGCGAATTGCCGCCAAAGAAGGGGCGGATGGCGTGTCCCATGGTTCTACCGGCAAAGGCAATGACCAGATTCGCTTTGAACTAGCCTATCAGACTCTGGATCCACATATCAAGATCATCGCTCCCTGGCGGCATTGGGATCTCACGTCCCGGACGGCCCTCATGGATTACGCAAAGAAACACAACATTCCGGTCCCGGTGACCAAGGACAAACCCTACAGCATGGACCGCAACCTGTTCCACATCAGTTTCGAGGGTGGGGTATTGGAAGATCCCTGGTACACGCCGGATGAGGATATGTTTAGAATGAGCGTTTCTCCTGAACAAGCGCCGGACAAGCCGACCACGATAGAAATCGAATATGAAGCCGGAGATCCGGTGGCGGTGAACGGTGAGCGCATGAGTCCCGCCCGGCTTTTGGAATGTCTCAACGAATACGGTGGAAAAAATGGAATCGGGCGGATCGATATTGTCGAGAACCGCTTTGTCGGCATGAAATCTAGAGGCGTCTATGAAACTCCGGGAGGAACCATCCTGCACGCCGCTCACCGGGCGGTTGAATCCCTCACCATGGATCGGGAAGTCTTGTATCTTCGAGATTCCATGATTCCCGGCTACGCAAGAGCCATTTATAACGGCTTCTGGTTTTCGCCCGAGCGCGAGCTGATGCAAATGACCATCGATGCAACTCAAAAAAATGTGTATGGGACGGCAAAGCTGAAGCTGTACAAGGGAAACTGCACGGTGACAGGCCGAAAGGCCGTTAAATCGTTGTACAGCGAAAGAATTGCCACCTTTGAAGAAGGCGATGGATATCGCCAGGATGATGCTGAAGGATTCATTCGCCTCAATGCCTTGCGTTTGAAAATATTTTCCGACACCTTTGGAAACCAATAAAAAAGCGGGTCTTGATGCATTCAGGACCCTGCTCCTCCCTCTCAAGAACTTGATTTGTTCTTATATACAGAGTAAATTTTTAATATGAAATCTATTCTTGTTGTAGATGATGAAAAGAGTTTGCGCGATTTCCTCACCATCATGCTGGAGAATGAGGGCTACGAAGTGCAAACCGCGAGCAGTGGAGAGAAGGCCGTAAAGTTAGTGCAGGAAAGTGCGTTCGACCTGGTCATTACGGATTTTCGCATGAAGGGAGCCAACGGCATCGAAGTGCTGGAGGCGGTCAAGGTGCATAATCCCGCCATCCCGGTCCTGTTGATGACCGCCTACGCCTCTGCCGAAACGGCGGTCGAGGCCATGAAAAAAGGCGCCTACGATTATATTTCCAAGCCTTTTAAAATTGAAGACCTGCAACTCATCATCAAAAACGCGATCGAAAAGAAAACCCTTTCCGATGAAAATCAGTATTTAAAATCCGCTCTAAATGACAAATACGGGTTTACCAATTTTATTGGCAAAAGCTCAGTCATGAAGAATGTTTTCAAGCTGATAGAAAAAGTGGCTGCTAGTAATGCCACGGTATTGATTGGCGGGGAGAGCGGCACGGGGAAAGAACTTGTCGCCAAGGCGATTCATTTTAACGGAACCCGAAAAAACTATCCTTTTATCTCCATAAACTGCGGGGCGGTCCCTGAAAGCCTGCTGGAGAGTGAATTGTTCGGGCACGAAAAGGGAGCTTTTACCAGCGCCGACGCCACTAAAGTCGGCTTGATGGAGTCTGCCAGTAAGGGCTCATTTTTTCTCGATGAAGTGGGTGAAGCTCCCTTGAGCATCCAGGTGAAATTGCTTCGGGTTTTACAGGAAAAGGAAATTATGCGGGTGGGTGGAACCAAAACCATTGGCATTGATTTGAGAATCATCGCCGCGTCCAATTTGGATTTGACCAAAGCGGTTAAAAATAAAACTTTTCGAGAAGATTTATATTACCGGTTGAATGTCATACCCATTGAGCTTCCACCCTTACGGGAGAGGAAAGAAGATATTCCCCTGCTGGTCGACCATTTTGTAAAAAAATACAACGAGGAGCGTCAGGGAGATAACAAAATTCAAGGCGTTCATTCGGATGTATTGAGTTTGATGGAAAATTATTCCTGGCCGGGGAATGTCAGGGAGTTGGAGAATGTGATTGAACGGGCGGTTGTCCTGGAAGTGGAGGACATGATTCAAGTGTCCAGCCTGCCCGGAGGAATTTCCGGAAATAAGGAATCGGCTTCTGATGTGGTTTTGCCGCCGAGCGATCAGCCGGTTGATTTGGAGAAAACTCTGGATCAGATCGAAAAGAAAATGCTCCTGGGCGCTTTGGACCAGTCCAACGGGATCATTAACAAAGCGGCCAAGCAACTTAATTTAAGCTTTCGATCCATGCGGTATCGTATCCAAAAACACAAACTCAAGGGCAAGGAAGAAGCCGACGATTGATTTCTTTCTATTACTTTAAACCGAGCCTCTGCGGGATGATGACTTACTGAAGAACTTCACGAAATTTTTGTGGTCCACGACTGTTATGGATGACCCTGGTAAAAGGAAATTTATTTTTAAAATTGTCCCTTGGGGAAGAGTCGTTTTTTTTCTGACTACTTCCTGCCTGATCTGGTTTTTTGCACCTCCTTCATTGTCTGCGGACCCCAACAAAAACAAGCCCGTTTACAATGATCCGTTTCAAAGGGCCGAGTCTTATTTTCATGCCGGAAATTTTGATAAAGCCCGACCTCTTTATGAGGATTCCTACAGCCGCCATTCTTCTGGAGTGATGGCCTATAGGGCGCTATTTCGGCTGGGGCAATTGGATCAGAAGATGGGATCGTTTGCCACGGCTTTGCGATACTATCAAATTTTAATTAAAGATTTCCCCAGAAGTTCGCTCATGAATACGGTTATTTATCTTATGGGCGAATGTTATTTTGAATTGGGCCAAAATTCCGAAGCGGAACGATTTTTTCGGAAGGTGGCCGAAACGCATCCAGATATCAAGCTGCGGTGGAAGGCTTTATTCCACCTTGGTAAACTCGATGAGCGAAAATTCGATTATGCCAACGCTCTGGACAAGCTGGTTCAGGTTTATGAGCAAAAGCAAAATAATGAAATTATAGAATTCGCACGCGAAGAAATTGAGAAGATCATTGATGACAAACTTTCCGAAGAAACTCTCTTATCCCTGAGAGGAAAATATAAAACTGGATTTCCTGCAGACCTTATTTTTCTGAAGCTGATTTCCCTTTATAGGAATCATGGCAATATCGATAAGTTTAAGTCGGTTTCCATTGATTTTTCCAGCCGCTTTCCCGACCATCCTGAAAAACCAAAAATTGAGCGCCAAATAAAGAATATCGAAAAAAACCTGAAAGGGAAAATTCGGTTGGGAGTGATTTTGCCTTTAACGGGAAGGCGAGCTGTCACGGGCCAACAGGTGTTGCAGGGAGTTCAGCTGGCTCTCAATCAGCAGGGTTCAGAGGGAAAGCAAAAAGTTGAGCTCATCGTCAAGGATTCAGCTAATGGCGATTCATTAACCAGCATTATGGAGGAATTGGCAGGGGACCCCACACTGGCTGGTATCCTGGGGCCTGTTTTGAGTGATGAAGTCAAGGAGATCGTGCCGCTTGTTGACAAGTATCAGATTCCCGTGTTTACTCCGACCGCTTCTTCAGAAGGTCTCCCGGAGATGAGCCCTTATATATTCAGAAATGCGCTCACTCGGAAAATTCAGGCCAAATTTCTAGCGGCGTATGCCGTCAACGAGCTGGGCTTGAATCGGTTTGCAATTCTTTATCCGGTGGAAAGTTACGGTATTGAGTTTCGAAAACTATTCAAGGAGGAAGTTGAATCGTTGGGCGGCCAGGTGATTACCACGGTTGCGTACGATCGGACGCAAACGGATTTTAAGGCTCAAATTCTGGAATTGGGAGGGGTTACCGATGACAAGCTGGAAAGTCTGATCCAGGAAAATAATTTTACTCCGGGCGATGATTCGAGCGTTGGCGGTGGGCTGTCGCGACCGGTTGTCGATATGGGTCATTGGAATAATGAGAAGATTGAAAATTTGAAGGCGTCTCTTGAGTTGAAATACGACGCTATTTTTATTCCCGGTTTTTTTGATAAAGTTGGGCTGATTGTTCCGCAGTTGGTTTTCTACAATATTGACAATGTAACTCTTTTGGGGGGTAGCGGGTGGAATTCTCCCAAACTCATTGAAAGTGCCGGTAGTTATATTAGAGACGGGTTGTTTGTGGATGGATTTTTCATGGATTCCAGTAGAGCGGAAGTGAAAAATTTTGTGGAGGCTTTTAAATCCACTTTTGGAAAGGATCCAACCCTTTATTCGGCACAAGCGTATGACGGTGCCAATATAATGATTCAATCCATATTGAAGGGTGCAAGCAATCGTATCGAGGTCAAAAAACATCTGGACGCGCTACAAGGCTATCCTGGTGTTTCAGGAAAAACCTCGATTCTTCCTGATGGGGATTCCGAGAAAGAGCTATTTACATTGAGGATCAAGAACCGCAAGGTTCGCCAAATAAATTGAATATCTGACTTATCTTCCCCGTAATTTTTTTGCTCAAAACGCCTCATCCTTTACAGAATCTATCTCTGCCTCCTCCCGCTTTGGTATGTTGTCATCTATGAATACTTCGAATTGGGCCTCGGGATCTCCGAAATTTGCTTTTTCCCCCGTTGCCGGATTGGTTTTTGAAAATAATACTTCATTGGAAACCGGAAAGTTTTGGACGGGCTTTCCTTGAAGCACATAGTCCATATATTGCAGCCAGATGGGAATTGCCGCCCTGGACCCGGTTTCGTTTTTCCCCAGTTGTTCATAGTTGTCTTTCCCGACCCAGACGCCGGTAACGACTCCCGGTGTGAAGCCGATGAACCAGGCGTCCACATTATTATTGGTTGTTCCGGTTTTGCCAGCGATAGGGCGGTTTAAAACCTTTACCTTCGTTGCCGTACCGTTTTGCACGACACTCTGCATCAGGCTGGTGATTGTATAGGCCATGCCGCTGGAAATAGGCTGGCTCACATGCGGTTGGGCGGAATAAAGCAATTCTCCATTCCTATCTTCGATCAGACGGACCGCTATTGGAGAGATCCTTTCACCCCGATTGGCGAATGCGGAATACGCGGACGTGATTTCCATAAGAGTCACGCCTGAAGAACCCAGAGCAATGGATAAGTTTTTCTCAAGAGTGCTGGTGATGCCCAGATCCTGCGCCATTTGAACAGCGCGGTTAACGCCGATGTTTTGCAAAAGTTTTACGGTCACTATATTTCTCGAATGGGTGAGAGCCGTCCTGATAGACGTTGGACCATAGAATTTTTTTTCAAAATTGACGGGTTTCCATTTATCGAAGGCGTCCTCTTTTTCTTTGAATATAATTGGAGAATCGATGACGATACTGGCTGGGGAATACCCCTCCGCAATAGCAGAGGCGTAAATAATCGGCTTGAAAGCGGACCCTGGTTGGCGGACGGCCTGGACAGCCCGGTTGAACTGGCTTTTGGAGAAATTATAACCGCCAACCATGGCCTTGATGTGTCCCGTTCCCGGTTCCAGGCTGAGAAGGCCCGCTTCGACTTCCGGCTCCTGTTCCAGGCTCAGTGACCATTTCATGTCCTCATCTCGTCGGCCCTTTACTTTTACCAGGATCAGGTCTCCCACCGACAAGGCTTGTCTGGCGCTGGATATTTTGGCCCATATTCCATCTACTCCAGTATTGGGTGTTCGCGCCCAGTCCATATCCTTGAGTTCAATGATGCCTTCATCTTTTCCCAGTCCAACGAGGACATCATCGTCTGTCACCTCAAGAACAGCTCCCTTGAGGATCGTTCCTGGTTTAACACGAGTATCCTCCTGTTCCTGGAAGTCGTTGAGTTCGAGCAGGGTGGTTTGAACGGCCAAAGGGTTTAGAGTCAAGTCCACCTTTCCCAGAGGACCGCGATAACCATACCGTTTGTCCGCTATCAGGAGGTTTTCCTGCACCGCTTTTTGGGCGACTTCCTGGTAATCTATATTTAAAGTGGTATAAACCTTTAAGCCACTACGATAAAGATTTTTGCTGCCGTAGGTCTTCTGTAGAAACTGGCGTATGTATTCCACAAAGTAAGGAGCCTTGTTGAGCATGTCAGTGACTTCCCCAAGCTTGAAATTTTCATTCTGGGCCCTTTCAGACTCTTCCTTGGAGATGAATCCCAAATGTTCCATTCTCCTGATGGCGTGGTTGCGCCTTTTTTTTGCACGCTCGGGATAACGGTAAGGGGTGTAATTATTGGGTGCCTTGGGAAGGCTTGCAAGCATGGCGCATTCTTCTACATTAAGATACTTGGCTTTTTTTGCAAAATAAGTGCGGGCCGCCGCCTCGACTCCATAGCTTCCGTGACCGTAATAAATCTGGTTCAAATACATTTCAAGAATTTCATCCTTGGAAAAAATCAATTCCATACGGATGGCCAGGATGGCTTCTTTTATTTTTCGGGTGAAATTTCGGTCTCGGGTGAGGAATAATGTTTTCGACAATTGCTGGGTGATGGTACTGGCTCCCTCCACGACCTCCCCCGCTTGGAAGTTTGTGATCATTGCCCGGAAAATGGCTTTTGGATCGATGCCTAAATGGTAATAAAAATTGGAGTCTTCCACGGCAAGGGTGGCTTGTTTTAATTGCAGGGGAATGTTTTCCTGTGAGACTATTATTCTCTTCTCGATGTAAAACTCTGCAATCAGTTCATCGTTATCCGAAAACAACTTGGTAATGGTACTGGGTTGATAACTTTTTAGCGTCCGAATATCCGGCAGGTCCTTGGAATAATGAAAATAAAGGAACCCTGCTCCCAGGGTGGCAATGAATATCCCACTCAGGAACAGAAATAGAGTGCTTATTAAAATAAGCTTTTTTAGAGAGAGAGGATTTTTTTTAGAAGCAGTTTTTTGAGGACGCTGATTTTTTAATATTTTTTTCATGAAATAAAATAATTGAGGCTGGGTTTAACGAGGCAAGCTAAAAGACTGGAGCGAGAACAATGTAAAATTTTCATTTGGTTTTGGGGCGGCCTTCTTCCAAGTCCATGAGATCGACCCAGGTGGTGACATCGGTCCGCGAAGGATCTATATTATCACGCAATTTGAAAAAATACTTCCAGCGATCTTCACTGGCGGGTTGGCGTTTTAGGATTTTTTTATTGATCAATTCAATTTCTTCCGGCTGGCGGGAAAAACATATTTCCTTGACCCATTGGGAGATTTGCTCCTCATTATTTGAATTTACAAAACTGGCCCATTCTTCTGCATCTATTTTAAGAAACTCTAGAATCTTTTTGTCGAGAGGGCAGGGGAAAATATACTCTCCCAGAGAGTTTTGTTTAAAAGCCCGGGCCTTATCGATCATCCGGGGAAGGAAAACCAGGCCGTTCATTTTATCTCTGGGGCTTCTTGGAAACGTTTCGTTAAGATTCATGGGGGGAGGTTCAGTTTGGAGCGTCGGGCTCTATACTGGTTTTGATAATAATTAAGGGCACCTCTAAAAATTGACTAAATGCTCCTAATCGTCAATTTAAGGAGATGGTTTTGTTTTAGTGGGACAGGCGACCTGCCCTTAAAGGTTATACGGAAGT
>JAQCGX010000051.1 GCA_027619975.1 Nitrospinota bacterium | reverse complement strand
CCTTTCCAGCCTGTCCGCACGGGCTGCCCATGCCACTGACACAAGAAATCCTTGTACAATGTTCGATTTCCTGTAATAAACTAATTTTTAGAGATGCCTTTAAGTCAGTCCAATCGGACACGGCTCACGCGCGTCAAAGTTTTTGAAGTTTTAATGGCGCGTGCACCTTCAGTTCCAATTCGATTTCTGAAAAGGTCCAGGGTGGTCAACTGGCCCAGGTTTTCAGAACCCGCAAGGAACTTGGCCCCTTCTTCCCCAATACGGTTAAATTTGAGAATGAGCTGATCCAGCTGGGATAGGGTTTTAGACTCAGCCAACGTCTGGGCGCCTACGGCGGTAATATTATTGGATTTCAAGTTCAACACTTTTAACTTGGTCAAGAAAGGGGATTCGCAAAGGGCCGCGAGCCCTTCATCACTGATGTCGTTTTCCCCCAACTCTAAATTTATCACGGTGGCGAGAACTTCTAAATTTGCCAGTTTCTTTATGCCCTCATCGCCAATTTTCTTAGCCTCCAGGTTCAGGGTGATTTTATCAATGAGGTTTTTTTGGACGAGTTCTTCAATTTCCATTATCGGACCGGAAAAATTGATATCATTATTTTTTTTAAGTTTCTGAATTTCATCAGGTTGGATTTATATTAAACCCAATCGAATTTAGGGTCAATTTTTTAAGGTCCTATTGCTGTCACATCAGCCGGGGTTCAAGCAATTTTTTAATCTGGTTGTGGTTGGCGAAGGTATTGAAACATTTGATTGATGTTAACTCCTAATGACGTTTTCCGTTTCAGGTTGCCACAAAGTGAGAGAACCGTATTTAAATAAATGTTTGCAAGAAATAGGGAAAATGATAAGTTTATAAATATGGTACTGATACATCTGGGAGGGGAAATTTTCCACTAATTTTTGGGAGTCCATGGTAATGAAAAAACTACTCGTAGTTTTAATAGCGCTTGCTTTCTTTTTGGTCCCTCTAACCGCAATTGCCGGTGAAGGCCCAATGAAACTGCCCGCAGGAGCCAACGCGGAAGCCGACAGACATAACGAAGAAGGAATCATGCATTGGGGCGAAGGGCATTATGATGTGGCCTTGAAACATTTCCAGGCGGCTTCAAAAATCGACTCCAGTCTAGGAGAGGTCCATTTCAACGAAGCCATTTGTCTGGATAAGCTGGGAGATCATAAGAGCGCCACCATGCATTTTAAGGCAGCCAAAAAGAACGCCAAAGGCAATGAAAGTATTTTGAATTCTGCAATTCTCAATGGTCATATTGGCCATTAAGTAGATTCAGGCGATTCCTGTAAATTTACATACATGTTTAGATAACGGCAAACCCCGTTTATGAGGTCGGCAATTTGATTTGCCGGCCTCTTTTTTTGTTTTCTTTTGATTTAACAATTGTTACGTGATTGTGAGTGGGCCTACATCCCTGAAAAGCATCTTATTTAGGCGATGAATGGGGTTTGAGTTGGACGATAGGCTAATTGATTCCAATATTACGAAAATACAGCGCAGTAGATTCCCGGTGAGGATATTTCTTGTCGGGAAAATCCGGGGATAATATTGTGTTTTTCCTGTCATTTTCTGATAGACTACCGGAAAATTCACCGCAAATCGGCTATAGGAGATATCTACCATGATGGGCATAGGCTTTCCTGAATTGATGATCATTTTAGTCATTATCATGATTATTTTTGGTGCTGGTAAACTTCCTGAAATTGGCAATGCTTTTGGGAAAAGTATCAAGAATTTTAAAAAGTCCATGAAAGAAGCAGAGGAGGAATCTATAGATGATTCCAAACCGGCCACTTCAGCCGAACCTGCTGAGAACCCGGCTTCAGCGACAACTCAGCAAGCGGCCAAAAAAGAAGAAGAGATGATCGACGAGGCCGCCGCAGAAATTAAAGAGAATCGGATTGGCACCATCAGGACCCCCCACGATGGATTGGTTCAGCAGGGGGATGTTTTTACGGACTCCATGAAACGAACTCCGGGTGGCAGGGGAAGAGACCGCGGAGTTTCGCGGGATGTTTTTTAGGCATCCTTGAAAATGAGGCGGGAACAGCGCCTTTCTAGATTTCGGGTTGGACTTTGGGGGGTTTAAAAGCCAGAGTCCAACCCAGCAACAAGCCCGCCGAGACCCATATTATTTCCTTGATTCGGCGCACGAAGGACACGGCCAACCCTAAGTCCGGCGTCAAACCCATAGCAACAAAGATGAGGATCAGTCCTCCCTCCTGGGCTCCCAGACTCATGGGAATGAAAAATGACCCGACCCGGACTAGTTGGATCAAGGCTTCGATGACCCACAACTCCTGAAAACTTGGATCATAGCCAAGATAATGTAAGGCCAGATACAATTCCCCCAAACCCACCACCCAGCCGACGAGCGCATAAAAAATGGAGAGCGCGATTCTCCCCTGATACTCTTTGTAATACGCCGACATCAATGTGTTCAATACCTGCAAGTGATTCAGGAAACTATGTTCCTTGTGCTTTGGAAACAGCCGGCCCACCCAGGAAGCAAGGACCCCTAACATTCCTGTAACCTGAAACAAAAAAAACAAGAAAATCAGGGTAGTGAACACGACCATTCCGACGAGGCTGATGGTTTTGAACTCTCCCGTAACGATTTGAGAGTTTAAAATCAGATAAATCCCAGGGATGAAAAATATGATGAGGGCGGTCAAGAAGGTTGTTCGGCTGAGGACCAGGGAAGCCAGCCCCTGTTTAAACGTAAACTGGTAAAAATCTTTTAAGAGCTGAGCCTTGACAGGTTCTCCTCCCACTGTTCCGAGGGGGGTTATGATGTTGTAGGATTCGCCGATTTGCCGAATCCGCCATAATGGCAACAAATTCAAACGGCAGGCTTGCTCAGGATGAAAGGCATAGCGCCAGGCAATGGTATCTATATAGGTGACCAGAGCATAGACCCCCATGATAAGGACAAAGCCGAAGCCTACGTCCGCAAGCATTTTCAACACCTGGGACACATCAACGAACTTCAAGGACCATATGAAAAACCCTAGACCGGCAAGGAGAAAAGAGAATTTTAAAATTTTTGCCATTGGCAAGGGCAGGGGGGATGATTTGTTAAAAAAAGAACGCCTTAGAAAATATGATTTTCAGCAGACAATTTTATTTTGCGTGAGAGGGGAGGAACAGCTCCAGGGAGAAAAACCAGGTTAACGGTCGCACTCGCCCCCGATCATATTGATCATATCAAAAGTGGGGATGATATCAGCGAGCATTCCGCCTTTACAAATCTGCTCCATCGCCGCAGTCATCGTGAAGCTCGGGGGGCGTACTCGGCATTTGTAGGGTTTTCCGGACCCATCACTGACGAGGTAGAATCCCAGTTCCCCGTTGGCGGCTTCTGTTGGAAAATAGACTTCGCCGACAGGGGGTTTTAAGCCGTCGATGATCATTTTGAAATGAGCGATCATCTCTTCCATGCGGGAATAGACATCGGGTTTGGCCGGAGCCCTCATGTAAGGGTTAGCCACGTTGATGGGGCCTTCCGGCATATCCTTCATGGCTTGTTTGATGATGCGCATGCTTTGCTTGATTTCTTCCATGCGAACCAGATAGCGGTCGAAATTATCTCCGGTGGTTCCCAGGGGAATGTCGAAGTCGATGCGGTCATACACCAGGTAAGGGTGGTTCTTGCGGACATCGTAATCCACTCCGCAGGCGCGCAGGCAAGGGCCGGTGAACCCCCAGCTGATCGCATCTTCCGCCGAGATGCCCCCTGTGTCCCGCATTCGGTCCAGAAAGATGCGGTTTTTGGTGAGCAGTTTGTCCACATCGTCGAACAAAGAATCCAGTTTTTTATAAGATGCCTGCAAGTCCTCGGCAAATCCCGGAGGGAGGTCGCACATCAGCCCGCCGATCCGAATATAATTGGATGTCAGTCGGGCACCGCAAACTTTTTCCAGCAGGTCCCAAACGATCTCTCTTGCTTCCACAAAATAAATGAACGCTGTCAACGCACCCAATTCCAGCGCCGCCGCGGCGATATTGGTGTAATGATCCGAGATGCGGGCCAACTCGTTGGTCACCACGCGGATGTAATTGCACCGATCCGTGGCTTCAATGCCGCAAAGTTTCTCAACCGCGAGTGCATAGCCGATGTTGTTCATAATAGCCGAACAATAATTCAGCCGGTCGGTATAGGGGAAAACGTTTGAGTAGGTCACGCTTTCGCACATTTTTTCAAATCCACGGTGCAGATACCCGATCTCAACCTCCATATTCACAACCGTTTCCCCATCCAGGGTCAACAAAAACTTAACGGTTCCGTGGGTGGCCGGGTGAGAGGGCCCCATGTTGAGGACCATGTGATCGGTATGCAGTTGTTCTTTTAAATCAGACATGAGCAGTTTTTTGTTTAATTACTTGATGAAAAATATTTTGGATAAAGCATCAATCTGCTTTGGAAATTTTGATGGATACCAAACCTTCTTCCCCGTTTCTTAGTAGATGCACGGGAACATCAACCCAGTTTTTTGGAATATAAACCATGCCTCGGGTGGTCACGTAGCTTAGCTTAACAGGAACTTCCACTTTTGCATTTTTAGATTCGACGACGATTCGATCCCCATCCTGGAGACTCAAAGCCTCGGCGTCTTCAGGATGCACTTCCGCGAAACATTTGGGCCCGACCTCCACCAGCGCCTTGGCATGTTGACTGTAACTGCCGATATGGAACATGTGGTTGTTGGTTTGCAGGCGGTAAGGATAGCCATCCGCTGAAGTGGTATCTTTATAGGCCTGACCGATCTGAAACTCCGGTTTTGTTGCAAAACCTGAGGCTGACCATTGCTTTGAATCGTCTCCCGGCAGAGTGCCCTTGTAAAAGGGAACGGCGCGTTCAATTTCCTCCTGAACCTCTTCAACGGTATTGTGCTTGAAGGGTTTGCCCACAGCATCCGCGATATCGCAAAATATGTCGAGGTCCGGTTTCGACATTCCCTGGGGAAGCGTTGCCGCCTTCACACGTTGGACGTGCCTCGTCATATTGGTGAAGGTCCCGTCCTTTTCCGCAAACGAGACGGTGGGAAGAATGATGTCGGCCATTTTAGCCGTTTCGGTCATGAACACATCCTGCACCACCAGAAAGGGGACGGTCTGCAGAGCCTTCTTGACGAGAGCCGATTTATAATAAGAATGTATCGGATCTTCTCCGGCGATATACAATAATTTGAGGGAGCCATTGGCGCAGTTTTCAAATAATTCGCGGGCCAGATTCTCTTTCGCGGGTTTTAAAGTTTCTCTTTCCCATTCTTTGGACAGGGTTTCCAAAGCCGCCGGGTCCTCTGCGGATTGATATCCAGGCAGAAACTCCGGGGTGACGCCCATGTCGTTCACTCCCTGGGAATTGCAGTGTTCTCTCGGTGGGTAGATGCTGATACTGCCTTCTCCCCCATGCTGAACCAAGAGGGACAAGTTCAACAAGGCGTTCAGAATATCCTGTCCCTGTCCGGTGTCCAGAATGTCGTTGCCTATAAGAACGAATCGATCCGCTTTTTTGGCAAACTGCTTCGCGGCCTGAATGAGAATTGCATCGGATATCCCGGTCATTTTTGCAGAACCCTCGGCGCTATAGGGTGCTAGAGATTTGACCAGGGCATCGAAATTTGGCACAGCGGCTTTGGCTTTTGCCAGGTCGATTAGTTTTTCGTCGAGTATGATTCGGATCAGTCGATTGACAACCGCCAGATCCGCTCCATGCGTGAATGTCAGGCGCAGGTCACACTGAGCTTCGTTATTGAAGACCACGTCCCTGGGGTTGGCGATGATGATGTCCGTGTTGGTGAATACGGCGCCCTTGCGGATTGAGTTGCCACCTACGGGATATTCAGAAGGAAGATCCGAATTGAAAATGAGCACCACATCCGCATGTTCTAACTCGGTGATCGGCTTGGATTCGATACCACCTTTGAAACAATCCAGCATGAACTGGTTGATATAAGGCGCTCGAAGATGAGCCAGATTGGTGACCTGGTTGGAGCCGAACTGATTGCGGAACAGCTTTTGGAAAAGGTAATTTTCCTCGTTGGTCAATTTTTCAGACCCGATCCCCGCGATACTTTCCGGGCCGCTCCTGTTGACGGTGGATTGCAGCCGCTCGGCGATGGTCTGAATGGCTTCGTCCCAACTGATTTCTTTAAATTCGCCGCCGTAATTCATTAGCGGAGACTTAATTCTGTTGTCATTGTGGATGATGCCGTGACCAAACCGGCCCTTGGCGCAGAGATTGCCTTCGTTGATGCCAACGTCGTAATCTTCGTCCGCCTCGATACGGAGGACTTTGCCTTTTTTGGTTTGCAACTTGAGGGTGCATCCCCAGGAGCAATAGTTACAAGTGGTGTGGGTATTCGTGTACATGGCGGCCAAACCTCGCGCCTCTGACGTCATATCCATGAGTGCGCCGGTCGGGCAGACGGTGATGCATTGCCCGCAGAACTCGCAATCCAGGGGTTCGTCATTGGCGGTGCCAATGCCTACCTTCATGCCTCTTTTGTGGAAATCAAGAGCCTGAACCCCTTGAGTTTCGTCACAGGCACGGACGCACAGTCCGCACATGATGCACCGATTCATATACAATTCGATGATGGGGTTGCTCTTGATGCTCGGTTCATTGCGTCGGTTGATCTCAAACCGGCCATTGTATAACTTGAGGGTGTCGGTATTGTCTTGTAGAGGGCAGACTCCGGATTTATCACAGATAGGACAGTCCAGGGGATGCTCCACCAACAGCATTTCCAGGCAGGCTTTATTATAGCGGTTGGTTTCATCCGTGTTGGTTTTAACTTCCATGCCTTCAGCTACGGGATGAGTGCAGGAATAGACCAGTTCTTTTTCCCCGTCGGTGACGGTTTCCACCATACAGGTTCGGCAGGCCGCGAAAGGTTTGAGTTTTTTGTTGTAGCAAAGGTTGCTCACCTCGAAGCCATTTTTTTTAGCGGCTTCCAGAATCACTGTGCCTTCAGGGGCAGTGACATCTTTGCCATCAATTTTCAGGTTTATGGTTTTTTTGACGACGGTGCTCATTCAGACGTTATCTCCTCAGCCTCTGCCACGGGCGCATCCTCTTCAAGCTTGTAGCAACCCAGCATTGGCAGTGTTTGTTCAGGATCAATGGTTCCGTAAGTATCCTCCCCGATGATGGCCATGGGGGCCGCTCCGCAGTTTCCGAGACAGGAGGCGGTTTGCATTGTAAATAGCTTGCTCTTGTCCGTATCACCGGGGCGGATATGATATTTTTCGTAAATTTTATTGGCGATGATCTCTGCTCCTTTGACAAAGCAGGCCGTGCCATAACAGAGTTTGATAATGTATTTTCCAGGCTCGGTGATCATGAGCTGGGGATAGAAAGAGATGATTCCGTAAATTTCCGCGCGAGAAATCCGCAACCTGGCCATCAGGAGCTTGATTACCGGATCAGGGAGAAAACGGTAGGCATTCTGGATTTTCTGCAGGGTGGGAATGAGATATCGCCTGCTATTAGGCGTATCAGGAATCTGGCTGATAACTTCCCTTCCCGCAGCCAGATCTATCGGCTTTTCTTCTTCCTCGGGGCTGGTATCAGTTGCTAGTGCCGTATCGTTGGTTTCCATAAGTACCACTCTTTTATAAGAGAGTTAATTTAGTATTATAAAAGATTTCCGGGGTGAGACAGCGATATTAAAATCATTGTCCTCACGAGTTTAAACGTTCATTTTTCCGACGCTCTTCCACTGACTACGGGGTTGAGGGGGAAGTATAAAGGTATCGTTTATTTTATGTCAACTTATTTATTGCTTCGACAATAAGCGAAAACCCCTTTGTTTTGAAGGCTCTGAATATTGATTTGGATTGAATTAATATCTCAAGGGTTCTTCGCTGGAAAGCCTTTCCTGCTCGGCGTTTCTTGTTTTCCGTGACCGGCCTTTTCGGTTACGGGACAGACACTTTTCAAACCAATGAGATGGAATATAATCAGTAGAAACCCACGGGCGATCCCCTTCCTGGAACCTTATGGTTAATCTGTTTAATTTATGGGGTTTCTTCGATCATTGGTGCGGCCTCAAAATTCCCGTTAAATCGAATTCTAGGGAGTGATGATAATCACCGGCTGGTTCGATTTTTGGGTTTTGGAATGGTTTCTTTCATTTTTTTTCTGTATATCGCCGTTCAACATTCTTTTAGCCATTCCCAACCTTTCCTGTGCGCCGCTATGGTTGGGGTTTAAACGGATGGCTTCCTCGAACTGACGGGCCGCTTCCTTGAAATTGTATATTTCCCCCAATGCCCATCCCAGGTTGAAATAGGCATCGGCATTGGCGGGGTTCAATTGAATGGCCTTTTTAAGGGGAGTGATCGCCTCTGAGGGACGGTTCATTTCCAGAAATACCCACCCCAGGCTGGAATAGACATCGGCAAATTCAGGGTCGATTTGCATGACCTTATTATATTCTGCAACCGATTCATCGAAGCGCCCAAGCAAATCGTAGATGAGGCCCAGTTTATAGTGAGCCTGGACATGATCCGGGGCAATTCGAATCACCTCTTTGAAATCCTGAATGGCTTGCTCATGGTTTTCGAGCAAGGTGTGAATGGAACCCATGTTTACATATCCATTCAAATAGTGTGGGTCCAGATGGGTTCCTGCCTGAAATATTTTGACCGCGTCATCATAACGTTTTAATTCCACAAACACGGCTCCCAGCCGGTTGTAGCCCTCCAGGAAATCGGGTGTCAGGTCGATCGCCGTTTGCAGCGGCATCACAGCACTCTCGAACTGGCCCGATTGCGCGTAAGCCATTCCCAGAAAATATTGAGCTTTGGAAACTTTGGGAGCGATTTGGATGGATTTTTCCAGGTGGGGCAGGGCCTCTTGGTAGCGGCCCTGTTCACTGTAGGCGATCCCCAGGCTCAAACGAGTCAACGGGTTGACGGGATCGGTCTGAACGGCCTGGTTTAAGGGCTGGATGGCTTCCTTGTATTGTTTCAGGCTCACATAGGCAAATCCCAGTTCGTTTTGGGCGTTCGGATATTTTGGGTTCAGTTTGATGGCGGCTGTTAACGGGGCGATAGCCTCCTGATACTGTTGCAGTTCGATGAGGGTGAACCCGAGATTGTATTGGACTGCCGCAAATTTTGGATTGAGTGCAATCGCCATTTTAAAGGCATCGCGTGCGGGTTCGTACCATTTTAGTTTGAGATAATTTTCTCCCAATCGTTCGTGAGCCGTCTTGTATTTTGGGTTGATTTTAAGCACTTGTTTGTAGGCGTCCGCCGCCAGATTATAGCGTTTCATGTGCTCATGTATATTTGCCATGTTATAGTACGCGCGGCTATTGTTCGGTTGGACGCGCACCACCTCACTATAATTTTTTAGCGCTTCGGAATATTGTTTTAACTTTTCGTAAAGCCAGGCGATTTGAAAGTAGGCGGCGGCGTAATCAGGGTTCCATTTAATCGCTTCTTTAAAACTTTTGAGGGCATTGGATGTTTGCCCCAGATTGGCGTGGGCTTGCCCCAGCTTGAAATGTGCGACGGGGTCACGATATTTGATTTTGGCCAGTTGTCGAAATGCTGCGAGGGCTTTTTTGTGATCCTTTAGTTTTTGGTAGGCTTGCCCCAGGGCATCGTAAGCCTTGTCGTCCCTGGGGTTGATCAAGAGAGCGGACTTGAGCGGGGCCAGGGCATCCTTGTAATGCCCGGACAGGATGTGGGCTTGTCCGATTCCCGTGTAGGCCTCATGAAAACCGGGGTTGAGTTCAAGAGCATCCTGAAAAGCGGCGATTGCCGGGCCATATTTTTTCATGGCCAGGTAACTATGGCCCAGACCCAGATGCGCTTTAACGTATAGAGGGGTTGATTCCAGGGTTTCTTTAAATTCCTGGATGGCTTTCTCAGGCTGGCCGAGAGCGATATAATAGTACCCTAGAGTGAAATGCGCCGCCGCCAGTTCCGGTTTTAAGCCAATGGCAATCCTTAAAGGTTCGAGAGCCTTTTTACATTTGTCCAGCTTGCTGTACACCCAACCCAGGCCGTATTGACCTTCCGCATAGTTGGGATCGAGGCGGGTCGCTTCCAGATAGGCCGCTTCGGATTCCGAAAAACGCCCAAGCTCGCCATAACTGCCGCCAAGGCCATGATAGGCGGCTGAAAAAATAGGCTCGAGACGCAGGGTTTCTTTGAATTCCGTAATAGCCGCATCATAGAGTCCCAGAGTCTGATAGATCTGCCCCAGGGCAAAATGGGGAGCGTAATCCTTCGGATCGGCCACGATGGCTTTTTTATATCCCTCAATCCTGTCCTCAAAAGCCTGCGCGGGCAGGGCGATACCGGCGATCAGACAATAGAGGCATAGAGCGGCTATCCAGTGAAGTTTCATGGCTCCTCCTCTTAAGAGATTGGTCACATGAACCGCGCCGAAATGTCTTCAGGGTTGGCCTCCAGGTGATGAATGGTGAGGTCGGACCCTCGCATTTCTTCCTCTTTGGAGAGACGGATTCCAAAAGTCGCATCCAAAACTTTGTAAACGGCAAACCCAAATCCCAGAGAAATAGCGATGGCGATGATGGAACCGACGGTTTGAGCGATCAGGCTGACGCCGCCCATGCCTCCCAAAGCTTCCTGACCAAAAATGCCGCAGGCAATCCCGCCCCAGGTCCCGGAGATGCCATGCAGGGGCCAAACGCCCAACACATCGTCGAGCTTCAGTTTCTCCTGTTCCCAGGTGAATCCCTTAACAAAGATAATAGCGGCAATTCCGCCTATGACAAAAGCGCCAATGGGATGCACTTTATCCGACCCGGCACAAATGGCAACCAACCCGGCCAGGGCTCCGTTGTGAATGAAGCCGGGATCGTTTTTCGATACGATCAGAGCCACCAATATGCCGCCCACCATGGCGAACAGGGAATTTACTGCCACAAGACCGGAGATGCCGTCCATGGTCGCGGCAGACATCACGTTGAATCCAAACCATCCGACGCAAAGCATCCAGCTCCCGAGAGCCATGAAAGGAACACTGCTGATAGGAAGGGGCCTGCTTCTTCCCTTAGAATCCCAGCGGCCTATTCGGGGGCCTAAAACGATGACGGCCGCCAGGGCGATCCAGCCGCCAAAGGAGTGCACCACCACCGACCCCGCGTAATCGTGAAATGGGATTCCTCCGGAAATTCCTGCCAGCCAGGAACCCTCCTGCCCGAGAAAGTTGATCTGTCCCCAAACCATGCCCTCAAACAAAGGGTAGGCAAAGGCCACGAAAATTCCTGCGGCCAATGCCTGGGTCCAGAATTTGGAGCGTTCCGCGATGCCACCTGAGATGATTGCTGGAATCGCTGCGGCAAAGGTCAGTAAAAAGAAAAAATGGACCAACTCGTATCCCTGATTAGTCCCTACCAGATCGGGGGCGGATCTAAAAAAGGTAACGCCATAAGCGATGCCATAACCGATGGTGAAATAAATAACTGTGCACACGGCAAAATCAGAAAGGATTTTTACCAGGGCGTTCACTTGATTCTTTCTGCGTACCGTTCCCACTTCCAGAAAAGCAAAACCACCGTGCATGGCAAAGACCATGACCGCTCCCAACATCATAAATAAGACATCGCCACTGTTGCCGAGTGTAATTATTTCCTTCTCCATTATATATTTCCTCCTTCGATCGGAACGGATGAGAGGATTCGCTTCGCTACGGAAAATCCTGTTCCTGATTTATTTATAAAAAAATACCCCAGCCTTGCGAAATCAAAAGATACTAAATCTGAATTTTATTTAATTCTCGTTGCAAACAATAGTAAATTTTGGGCACAGCTTCAAGTATTTAGAATTTTAGCGAAACTATTAATAGGTAGAGGCATGAGGACATTTCGAAAAATTCAGCATGGACTATTGGTCAATCCTTAAAATTATGGGCATCTCTAAAAATTAGTTTATTACAGGAAATCGAACACTGTACAAGGATTTCTTATATTGGT